>JAHEHM010000002.1:59111-64519 GCA_024644585.1 Porticoccaceae bacterium
AAAGAAGAGGTTTTAGTGTTGGTTGGCCTATGCACACACCTAGGCTGTGCACCAATGTACAGACCTGATGTGGGTGCAGCGGACCTAGGTGGCGATGCCTGGTTGGGTGGGTTCTTCTGTCCCTGTCATGGTTCTACCTTTGATATGTCTGGCCGAGTTTTTGCTGGCGTTCCCGCGCCGACAAATTTAGAGATTCCTCCGCATACTTATGAGTCGGATGATGTATTGATTATTGGTATAGACTCGGAGGTGGCGTAATGAGTAAAGAAACTGGATTCGCAGCATGGCTTGATTCACGTATGCCCACGCTGAAGCGTGAGTGGAATCGTCATATGGCGGAATACTATGCGCCTAAAAACTTTAACTTTTGGTATCTCTTCGGTATTTTTTCACTGGTAGTTCTGGTTGTTCAGTTAATAACCGGTATCTGGTTGCTGATGAGCTATCAAGGCTCAGCAGAGCAGGCTTTTGCCTCAGTTGAATATATTATGCGAGATGTCGAGTTAGGCTGGATAATTCGCTATGCTCACTCTACAGGGGCCTCGGCCTTCTTTATTGTGGTCTATCTGCATATGTTCCGTGGTTTAATTTATGGGTCCTATAAAGCGCCACGAGAACTGGTGTGGATCTTTGGTATGACCATCTATGTTGTACTTATGGCTGAAGCCTTTTTAGGTTATGTATTGCCTTGGGGTCAGATGTCTTACTGGGGCGCTCAGGTGATTATTTCCCTGTTTGGGGCCATACCAGTGGTAGGTGAAGATATTGTTCAATGGATTCGTGGTGATTATCTAATCTCAGGAATCACCCTTAATCGCTTTATGGCGCTTCACGTTGTTGCCATGCCTATTATTCTTTTGGCACTGGTAGTCATGCATATTATTGCACTTCACGATGTGGGCTCTAACAACCCTGATGGCGTGAGCATTAAAAAGTACAAAGATAAGGCCGGTAACCCCATTGATGGCGTTCCGTTCTATCCCTTTTTCGTAGTGACAAAGATAGCGCCTCTAGTGGTATTTTTCTTTGTTTTCTGTGCGATTTTGTTCTTTATGCCTGAAATGGGCGGTTACTTCCTAGAGCATGCAAACTTTGAAATTGCTAACTCGCTAAAGACCCCAGAGCATATTGCGCCGGTTTGGTATTTCACGCCTTACTACTCAATGTTGCGAGCGGTTCCAGACAAGTTAGGTGGTTTTATAATCATGGCTGCGGCGATTGCAATTTTATTTGTGTTGCCATGGTTAGATAGAAGCCCGGTACGATCAATTCGCTACAAAGGTATTATCAGCCGCATCGCTATCTTGGTATTTGCTGCCTGCTTTATTATCCTCGGGTACTTGGGTGTTAAGGCACCGACGCCAGGTCGTACGCTACTAGCTCAAATTTGTACGCTGCTATACTTTGGGTACTTTGTTGGTATTTATTTCTGGACTCGTTACGAGACGACTAAGCAAGAACCAGATCGTATTACTATGAATGGCGGTATGGGCTTCTGGAAATCCATGGGCGCACTGTTAATAGTAATTCTGCTGGTAGTTCTGCCGATTAAAGCGGTAGGTGCTGAAAGCGGGAAATCCTGCGGTACCATTGATTGTGATCCGTTTACAGCAGAGTTGACTGATTACCCATCCCTACAGCGAGGTGCTAACCTCGCTGTAAACTACTGCATGGGTTGCCATTCTTTTAAGTATTCAAGATGGGAGCGGGTTGCTGACGATCTCAAAATCCCTCATGACTTAATGATGGATAATCTGGTTTTTAGCGGTCAGAAAATTGGTGATCTTATGTCAATTGCTATGCCCGCAGATGGCGCAAAAGAATGGTTTGGTGCCGTACCTCCCGACTTAACATTGGTGGCACGTTCGCGGTCACCTGAGTGGATTTACACCTACCTAAAAAACTTCTATGTTGATCCAACAAGACCTTTGGGCGTTAACAATAAGGTTTATAAGGATGTAGGTATGCCCCATGCACTACTTGATTTACAGGGCCTGCAAGAATGTGCTCCTGGTGCAGTAATTGCTGCTAATGGTGGTATTAAGCGTGATCTATTAACCGGTGAAGATTTACTGGATGATCCCTGTGGCCAATTTAAGCTGATTGAAACTGGCTCTATGAGTGAAGCTGAATACGATCAGGCGGCCTATGATATAACAAATTTCCTAGTTTACATTGCCGAGCCGATGGCAGAGCAACGCAAGCATATTGGGCGTTGGGTACTTTTATTCTTATTATTATTACTGGTTCCTGCTACATTGTTAGCCAGAGAATATTCGAAGTCCATACATTAATTAGTGGATTTTCTCCCATAGTTGGCAGAAATCACTTACTATAAATAGACGTTTAACGTTAATAAAATAAATGAGAGGCAATTTTGCGACGATCATCGATGACCTTATTTTCAGATCCCTGTTCTCAATACAGCCATAGAGTACGTATTGTACTTGCTGAAAAAGGAGTAACAGTTGAAATTGAAGATATTGATCCCAACAATGTCACTCAAGAAATTCTTGAAGCGAATCCCTATGGTACCTTGCCCACGTTAGTTGATCGTGACTTGGCACTCTATGAGTCAAAAGTTGTTATGGAATACTTAGACGAACGCTTCCCTCATCCACCTTTGTTGCCTGTTTATCCAGTAGCGAGAGCGCAGAGCCGCCTTTGGGTTCATCGTATTGAGAATGATTGGTGCACCTTAGTGGATGCGATTATTGCCGATCCTGATTCTAAGAAATCTGAAGCAAAGAGAAAAGAATTCAAAGAATCATTAATTGCAGTCTCTGATATCTTTGTTGAGATGCCTTACTTTATGAGTGAAGAATTCACATTGGTTGATTGCTGTCTAGCGCCAATGCTATGGCGTTTACCTCAGCTAGGCATCGAAATCCCTAGTACACGTCAAACAAAGCCGTTAATGGATTATATGGAACGCATTTTTGAACGCCCTTCATTTCAAGAAAGTCTAACTGATCTTGAGCGTGAGATCCGCGCTTAATCGCTATGACAATGAAGTCGAATCGATACTATCTACTCAAAGCCTTTTATGAGTGGATAGTTGACTCTGATTGCACACCCTATATTGCTGTTGATGCTCATTTTCCCGGTGTTGAAGTCCCGCAGGACTTTGTCAATGATGGACAGATCGTTCTCAATGTGGCACCCCGAGCAGTCAGCGACTTTTTTCTAACTGAGCAATTAGTTACCTTTACAACCCGATTTGGTGGTATTCCCATTGATATCGTTGTACCTGTAGGCTCAGTGATGGGGATCTATGCTCATGAAAATGGTCAGGGTATGATGTTTGACCCTGAAGAAGATCCACAAAATGATCCTCCACCGATTAAAGGTCCAACTGTGGTACCATCCAATAAAAAGACGAGCCAATCGTCTAAATCAAAACCAAAAACTAAGCCTTCGTTACGCGTGGTTAAATAAACTCTTAAGCGAAGGCTAAAGGGGAAACCTATGCCAGAGCCTATTGCTATTATTTCTGCTAAACGCACGCCTATTGGCGGTTTATTAGGTAACCTTGTTTCAATTCCAGCCCCCAATCTAGGCGCTATAGCCATCAATGCGGCCAGAGAGTCCGCCGGTCTCAAAATTAATCACATTGATGAAATTATCATGGGCTGTGTACTCAGTGCAGGAATAGGTCAGGCGCCAGCACGTCAGGCAGCTCTTTATGCAGGTCTTGATAAGGCAACTGCCTGTACTACCGTTAACAAAGTCTGTGGTTCAGGTATGAGTGCGGTAATGATGGCCTGTAATGCACTTTATTCAGGTCAGTCTAAGACGATTATCGCCGGTGGCATGGAAAATATGAGCAGAGCACCCCATCTACTTCCTCTTGCGCGTCAGGGTTATCGTTATGGTGACCAACAGGTGCTAGATCATATGCATGTAGATGGTTTGCAAGACCCCTTTCAAGGAGTTGCCATGGGGCAGTATGCCGAGAAATGTGCTGACAAATATGGTTTTACTCGAGAAGCTCAGGACGAATTTGCACTAGCCTCTTTACAGCGTGCACAGTCGGCCATAAAAAAGGGTAGGTTTGATTCTGAAATTGAACCTGTGACTATTGAAAATTCCAAGGGCAATGAAATTGTAGATCAGGATCAGCAGCCTTTTAATGCCAAGCCAGAAAAAATTCCCAAGTTGCGTCCAGCCTTTATGGAAAACGGAACGGTAACCGCGGCGAATGCTAGCTCAATTTCAGATGGAGCGGCAGCACTGGCATTGATGCTACCCAGTGAAGCCGAGACCCAGGGTATAAAGCCTATTGCCTTAATTCATGGTTATCAGCAAGCGGCTCATGAGCCCGAGTGGTTTACCACAGCCCCTGTAGCGGCGATTGAGAAAACCCTTAAGCAGGTTGGCTGGACTCAGTCTGATGTTGATTTATGGGAAATCAATGAGGCCTTTGCAGTTGTAGCATTAGCTGCGATGCAGGACTTAGGTATTAGTCATAAACAGCTTAATATCCACGGCGGTGCCTGTGCACTTGGGCATCCAATAGGCGCAAGTGGCGCTAGAATCTTGGTTTCGTTAATACATGCCTTACAGCAAACTGGCGGTAAAAAAGGCATAGCTAGTCTGTGTATTGGCGGGGGAGAGGCCACTGCGGTGGCCCTTGAGCTGGTTTAAATAGACTAGTCTACGTACTCAAATACTTTAACGACCTTTCTGACACCACTATTTCCACTGGCAATATCAGCAGCTAAATTGCCATTAGCCTTTGTGGTTAAACCCATGAGAAAAACAATACCATCTTCAGCGATAACATTAATTTGTGAGGAATCCACCTGTTCCTCAAACACTAATTTCGTTTTAATCTGTGCCGCAATAATAGAATCATTGGTGCGAGACACTAGGGTAGTATTGCCTCTCACCTGAAGTTCATTATGCACTTTTCGAACACCTGTGTAGGCACGGGCAACATTACCCGCAAGTAATTTGAGCTCATTGCTTGGCACTTCTCCCGCCAAAAGAACGACAGAGTTAATCGTTGTGACATTAATATGCGAGTCATCTAATCCTGAGTCAGCCTTCTTAATGTTCACACCAATAAATGTGCTCATTTTTACATCATTTAAGCTAGCTAGAACGCCAGTTTTGGTGGGGTCTGGCTCAAAAGGTTCAGAGGTCATTGAGTCAATCAAGGTCGTACACCCATTAAGAAAGACTACACAAAGTGCCAATAGTAAATAATTTCGCATTTAATTTTCTCCAAAAATTTTGCTATCTATCAATGTGCACAGACACTGAATAATTAAAAAATTCATAGCTGCAGAGGCTTTAGATGATGAGTCTCCACAGTTTATTTCAATATGATTCGACCCTGCCGTAGGCATTAGCAAAGTCTCAGTCGAAGCTGAAATACTTACCACCATCATGCCTTTTTCCAC
>JAHEHM010000002.1:64619-68263 GCA_024644585.1 Porticoccaceae bacterium
TTAAGCCCTGCTTAACTAGCCACTGACAGGCAATATTCTCTGCCCAGTTGCCTTTTTGTTTTGATGTTTGGAATAGCACAGATTGCTGTTTATGCGGGTTGTGCTCCATAACTCGCCCCTCCCTGGGAATAGAGTATTCAGTGGGCGCCTTTAGTAGGATTCTGTAGCAGCCCCGCGTTTAAATTTGGCCCATTTTTGTTCACGAACGATGGCTCCATTCTGTAATGATAGAAGACCAGTAGCGCCAAAGAGAGGAAAAGGTTCACTTTTTTTAAGGTTACTAAGGTTTCTTGCAATCAGAAAACTGTCATGCCCCAAGGCATAGAGATGTCTATAGGCGGTATGAAGTTGTTTGTCCGGTTGAAGTTCTTTGGCTAGCTGCCCTTTAAGTGTCCAGGGCATAGATGTAAATTCAACCTGACTGAGATCTCGATCCAAGCCTGTCTGCTCTAGACCACTGTAAATATGCGAGGTTGCTATGACAGGAATATCTGAAGCATACAAAAAATCGAGCGCAGGTTTAATCTGTCTTGCTTTTAGGGGGTAGCCAAGCATAACCACTACATCAATATCCTGGCGGCGGCGAGCACTGTATTTTACGCGACTATTGATAAAGCGTTTGATACTGAGTCCGCGCTTTTCACTTAAATCTATTTGCAGGGGTTGTTTAAGAAATTTAGTAAAATCATTAACTGATATGGGGTAGCGAACATCTTCGACCATGCTGCCGCCTTTGGTGACCCAATGCTGATGCATAAAGTCTGCAGACTTTCTGCCCCAGCTGTTATCTGGTGAAATCATTAATATATTTCTATGGCCGCGCTGCCATGCTCTATCTGCAATCTGTGTTAATTCATCTTCTGTGGAAAGACCAAATTGGTAGAGGTTATCAGTGGGCGCGGCGGATGAGCTGTCTAGACGATTTAAGCTAATAGTTGGCACGGGAAGATCATTTAACTGCCCCAGGCCTTCAACCTCGGATTGACGCATGGGCCCAATAATAAGGTCCATCCCGTCTTTCACCGCCTGATTGTAGACAGCAGTTATTTCACCAGAGGAGCTGTCATAAATTCGTATCTCAGGAAGTTTTTTAGATTTCTTAGTCTCTAGGTTCATAGCGCTGTAATAGGCGTCCATAAAGCCATCTATCAGTGTTTTGCTGGGTGTTAAATAGTTCTCTTGTAGGGGGATAAGAAGGCCAATGTTGTCTGGATTACTGTTCCAGAACGAACTGCCGCCAAAATAACTGGGAGGATTTTTTGCTGCTGGGTGGTTTTTCCAGTTGCGACGCCAAGCGCTGAATATTTTTGTCTGCTCATTGGGATGTAGTTGGTATTCTCGGCTTGAGGCAGCAAGTTTCAGCCAGCCTCTATGCTGATAATTTTTTTTATTTTTTTCAGTCAGTACTTCATAGGGCACTAGGTAAAGAATAGTCCAAATTTGATCATGAATAGCCCTGATGTCACTTTTACGCTTAGCTAATCGACTCAACTTAATGAGTTTGTCTAACCCCAGTGGGTAATTGCCGAGAGCAATAGCAATATCGGCTTGCAGTTGAACAATTTCAATGCGTGATTCAGCTTTTTGCCGACCAATTAAAGCGTTAAAACGCGTTGTTTGTAATACCTGTGAGGCGAGCTCAAGTTGATCGTTTGCGATATAAATATTTGCACTGAGTAGGCTGTGGCGAACAAAGCCACGATTATCCAGGTTATCGGGATTAATGCTTAGGATCAATGCGTGACTTTCTTCAGTTTTGTCCGCTGCTGACAGTTCTTCAGCCTGCAATAATTTTTCTGAATCAGACATCTGATCAATCTCAACTGAGGCCGAGACTTGTGGAATAGCCAGAGCAGGGGAGCTACTCAGATATTCATCTGCAGATTGGGGTTTATTTTGTAGCGTTGAAGTTGGCGCACAGCCCCCAATAAAGGCTAAGATGCTCACAACTATCAATAATGGCGAAGTAAATATTTTCATGAACTCTAATCGAACCGGTATATTGAGTATTGTAGCAACTCCTATAGGTAACCTACAGGACATGGTACCTCGTGCAGTCCAGACACTCCAGTCTGCGAGTTTAATTGCCTGCGAGGATACACGCCATAGTAAAAAATTATTAAATCATTTTAGTATCGACAAGCCCTGCGTAGCCTACCATGATCATGGCGATAAAAAGACCATGGAAAAATTACTCAAGCGTTTGCAGGCTGGCGACGATATTGCGCTTATATCAGACGCAGGTACACCGCTGATTTCCGATCCAGGTTATCGAATTGTTGCCGAAGCTCGTAAGCGAGATATTACTGTAGTCCCTATTCCGGGCGCCTGCGCGGCTATTGCCGCATTAAGTGTGTCCGGCTTGCCTACAGATAGTTTTTATTTCGGTGGTTTTTTACCGGTTAAAAGTGGCCAACGAAAGACTGCCTTATCTGCCCTTAAATCCTCAACCAATACCTTAGTATTCTACGAAGCTCCTCATCGTATTCTGGAAACTGTGGAAGATTTGATCGATGTTTTTGGTGGTCAGCGTCAGGCATTTATAGGGCGAGAAATTAGTAAGGCATTTGAAACGTTTTTGCAGGGGGATTTAACCCAATTACGCCAACAAATTGCCGAGGATTCCAATCAGCAGCGGGGCGAAATTGTTTTAGTGATTGCAGGGGCTGATGAGAAAGCCGAAACCAGTGCCGTGGACCCAGAAATGGTACTTAAATTACTGTTAAAAGAATTACCTGCTTCTAAGGCGGCATCTCTTACCGCCAAAATATGTGGTCTAGATAAGAAAGCTATTTATCAAGCAGCCCTTAGGTTACAGGATAAATAATTAGCTGTTAGGCCAGCCTCCTAATTCTTTCCAGCGATTAACGATGCTGCAAAAAAGTTCAGCAGTTTTTGTGGTGTCATATAGGGCGCTGTGAGCATCCTGATTGTTAAAGTCTATTTTTGCGGCCTGACAGGCTTTGGCCAAAACGGTTTGACCATAGGCTAGACCAGAGAGGCTCGAGGTATCAAAACAGGAGAATGGATGAAAAGGATTGCGTTTAATCTGTGCTCTTTCAGCCGCTGCATTGACAAACCCAAGGTCAAAGTGCGCATTATGTGCCACCATAACCGCTCGGGTACAGCCGGTTTCAGAAACTTCGCGGCGAATAGGTTGAAAGATTTCTCTTAAGGCGTCGCCTTCATCTTCAGCGTTGCGCTCTGGGTCATAAATATCAATACCGGTAAATTCCAGTGCAGCCTGTTCAACAACCGCGCCAGGAAAAGGCTCAATATTTTTGCTGTAATGGTCTTTTATTTGTAAGTTACCCTGGCTATCCATCTCGAGGATAACCGCAGCTATTTCTAACATAGCGTCAGTTTTAGCATTAAAACCACCGGTTTCTACATCAATAACTACAGGTAGAAAGCCTCGAAAACGCTGGGCTATAAGCGCCGGCCTAAGTAACTCTTCTGGCATTTCCATTAGATTTCAAGCTTCCATTTGACGTTGTTGCCTGCAGCTAATGGAACTATCTTTGAGTCGCCAAATGGCAATGATTCAGGAATTGTCCAAGACTCTTTATTTAAAGTAATCTTGGTTTTATTGTAAGGAAGTCCATAAAAATCAGCACCATTAATGCTAGCAAAGGCCTCAAACT
>JAHEHM010000002.1:68363-90881 GCA_024644585.1 Porticoccaceae bacterium
TAGGAAATAATTCTATCGTAATAGGCCTTAGCGGCCGCAACTGTGGTCACAGGAGGATTAAGGTTTGGCATCACTATGCCTCGACCAAAACCTCTTGTTGCCGCTGGAACTGTAGTGGCAAGTGATTCGTTATCTCTTAGGTGAAGATGCCAGTCATCCGGCAGAATAATGTTCAGTTGATCCATTGATATTGAGTCCTATTTGTAAGTACTAATGCTACCCTAAACCTGGTCTGCATAACAGACTAAATTAGTAACTGATACGCATTTTTAATAACTCATACTAATAACCACACATAGCGCGTAATTTAGGGTAAAATTCGCCTTATTATCAAACAATAGGGTTACAGCATAGTGTCATCGGTTAATAAAGTAGTTCTCGCCTATTCAGGCGGTCTGGATACGTCGGTTATCGTTAAATGGTTGCAAGAGGAATATCAATGCGAGGTAGTCACATTTACTGCTGACATTGGTCAGGGTGAAGAAGTTGAGCCTGCTCGTGCTAAAGCTCAAGCGCTAGGTGTAAAAGAAATTTACATTGATGACTTGCGTGAAGAGTATGCCAAAGATTACGTATTTCCGATGTTCCGCGCCAACGCTATCTATGAGGGTGAATACCTTCTAGGAACTTCAATTGCGCGCCCATTGATTGCCAAGCGACTAATTGAAATTGCCAATGAAACCAATGCTGATGCTATTTCTCATGGCGCTACAGGTAAAGGTAACGATCAGGTGCGTTTTGAATTAGGTGCCTATGCTCTCAAGCCAGGCATTCAGGTGATTGCACCATGGCGCGAATGGGATCTAAATTCAAGAGATAAGCTAATGGACTACTGTGAAAAGCACAGTATTCCCGTTGAGATGAAGCGTGGTAAAAAATCACCTTTTTCAATGGATGCTAATTTGTTACATATTTCCTACGAGGGTGGCAATCTTGAAGACCCATGGTCTGAAGCTGAAGATGATATGTGGCGCTGGACTGTATCACCAGAAGAGGCACCTGATGAGCCAACTTATCTCGATCTAAGCTACCAGCAAGGTGATATTGTTGCCATTGATGGCAAGCCAATGTCTGCAGCAACGGTGATTGAATATTTAAATGAAGTGGCTGGCGCTAATGGTGTGGGTCGACTGGATATTGTTGAAAATCGTTATGTGGGCATGAAGTCCCGTGGTTGCTATGAAACACCAGCAGGTACGGTGATGATGAAAGCTCATCGCGCGATTGAGTCGATCACTCTAGACCGTGAAGTTGCTCATTTAAAAGATGAACTCATGCCAAAGTATGCCGAGTTAATTTATAACGGTTACTGGTGGGCACCAGAGCGTTTAATGTTACAAAGTGCTATTGATCATAGTCAGCAAGTGGTTAACGGCGATGTGCGCGTTAAGCTTTACAAAGGCAATGTATCGGTTGTTGGACGAAAGTCAGAGGATAGTCTGTTTGATGCCAATATTGCTACATTTGACGATGATGGTGGGGCCTACAATCAGGCTGATGCTGAAGGCTTTATCAAGCTAAACGCCTTACGTCTAAGAACTGCGGCCAACAAAGGGCGCAAGTTGTAAAATGATAGCGGGCGCTAGGGTTCACCTAGCGCTCAATTATTTCTAATCTTACATCTCTTAATATTAGGTAACTAAGAAATATTCCCTGTAGTTCTAATTCTTTTAGCGCCTTTAACAGGGTCAGGCTTAACTGCGTCTGCTCTGAGCTTTATCTGCCAATCAATGGCATTCTTAATAGCCATTAAAAATCCCATCACCAAAAATGCACCTGGGGGTAGAACGGCAATCAGAAAACTGTAATTCTCACCAAAGGGCGCAATAGTCCAGCTGTTGGCCATGGGTCCAAATAGCAGGTGCATATCAGCGAAAAGAGTACCCTGACCTAATAATTCTCTAAGACCACCGAGCATTAAAAGAACAAACAGAAAGCCTAAGCCCATCATTATGCCATCCAGTGCAGCCATGCCCACCGGCTGTTTACTGGCAAAAGCCTCGGCTCTACCCAGAATGGCGCAGTTGGTAACAATAAGCGGAATAAAAATACCTAAAATTTGGTAAAGCTCATAGGTATAAGCTTTCATCAAAAGCTCTGCACAGGTCACAAAAGTCGCAATAATAATCACAAAAACCGGCAGCCTTACGGCATCGCCAACATGACGCCTAATCAGCGAAACAATAACATTAGAGCCAATCAGTACCATCATAGTTGCCAGGCCGAGACCTAGAGCATTGACCACAGTACCAGTCACAGCCAGAAGCGGACACAGACCCAATAGCTGGACCAGTGCTGGATTATTGGTCCATAGCCCGTTTTTGGTAACCTCTGAAATGCTTACATTACTCATTGTATGCTTGCTCGCCTAATGATGGATTATCAGAGAAATTGAGCGCTGAAAGTAAGCGCTCTCTATCTTTTTCAAAGTATTCTAATGTCTTAGCGATCTGATGAATGACTGCTTTGGGTGTAATGGTGGCACCTGTAAATTGATCAAAATCACCGCGATCTTTTTTAACATTCCATTTACTGATTTCAGGGTTATTCAGTGACTTGCCATTAAAACTCAGTATCCAATCACTTTTGCGCAACTCAACTTTATCACCCAGCCCTGGTGTTTCTTTATGATCAACAACACGAACACCAGCAACAGTACCATCAAAATTTATACCCACAATCATAGCTATATCACCACTGTAACCATCAGTAGTAATCGACGGCACAATCGCGGCAACGGGTTGATCGTCAAGTCGTGCAATATGAACATCACCGCCATTATCCAAGCCCAGTGCTAACCAATACTGTTCCGGAATAGGCTGAAGATCAACCAGAAGGTCATTGTTATGGCGCGCCAAAGGAACAATTTCAAATAAAGCCTTCTGGGCGGCGAGACGTTCTGATTCGGCAATGCGGTCTTCAGTGACACGATCAGTGGAGGCCAGAATCAAAGCTGTAATCAGAGCAAAGAGTGCCAGTAGTAAACTATTTTTACTCATTGATTGAAAAATCATTAGTCTTCGGACCTCTCTGTTGCTTTGCGACGGTCGGTATGACCATAGGTGCGGGGTAATGTGTAATTATCGATAAAGGGTGCGCAAAAGTTCGCCAGCAGTACCGCAAAGGCTATAGCATCGGGGTAATTTCCCCAGGCTCGAATGATATACACAAGAAAGCCAATTAATGCGCCATACACCAGACGTCCACGATTACTAACTGTAGAGGACACAGGGTCGGTGAGAATAAAGAATGCACCCATCATCGAAGCACCGCTAAACAGATGCATCATCATAGAGCCTGGGCTTTGCGAACTGCCAGAATCCCAAAATATTAATGACATCAAGGCCAGTGTGGCTAGCATGGCCACGGGGCCATGCCATGTAAACAGGCGATTCGATAGCATAATAATGCCACCTGCCAAGAAGCCCAAATTGACCCATTCCCAGCCGACGCCTGCAAACATGGCTTGGCTAAATAAAGAGTCTTTTTGGTAAATTTGATCAACGGTCACGCCGCTAGTATGTTTAAAGCTATCCAAAGGTGTTGCACCAGTAACGCCATCCACCGGAGCTAAGCTGGAAAATACCAATCTTAAGGATTCAATAAAGTCTGGATGGCTAATACCCTCGGGTAGTAATGCGAGTGGTGTAATCCAGGTGGTCATCTGCACGGGGAAAGAAATTAGCAGAACAACATAGCCCACCATGGCAGGATTAAATGGGTTGTAGCCAAGCCCGCCAAATAATTGCTTAGCAATAACCACTGAAAATACTGTGCCAATAACCACTACCCACCAAGGGCATAGGGGCGGGAGAGCTAAACCCAGTAATACCGCGGTCACTACCGCGCTGTAGTCGCCAAGGTAAAACGCTAGTGGGCGCTTGCGAATCTTCAGAACCAAGGCTTCACTAATCACTGCGGTAAGGCAAGCCAGCACAACATTAATTAAAGAGCCCCAGCCAAAGTGCCAGGTCAATGCAACCAATCCTGGGATGGTTGCCAGCACCACGAGTTTCATCACATTTGCAGTGCTTTTGGCGCCATGGGCATGGGGTGATGTAACCTGTTTAAAAGCCATTAGTTGGATTGCTCCGCTAGGCGTGTTTTTGCCTTTTCTAGTTTTTGCTGAGCACCTGAAAGCGCCGCACTCAAAATTTTGATCTTATCTTCAGGCTCTTCGCTAGCAACCGCAGCATCAAATTTATCCTGCGCTTTTTGGACGCGCATTTCTGCACTAGATACAGCACGCTCCAATTTTGCCTGTTCCTGTTCTGGACTCAGCTGCTTAGCCGCAGTTCTTGCCTGTGCGGCAGCAACGATGTCAGCAGCGGAATTTGGTGCAGCGGTTTTTTTAGCTTCGAGAGCGGCCTCACGTCGTGCAGCACGTTTAGCCTCACGTTCTTTATCAGCTTGCTCAATTCGCTGCTGTCTAAATTCAAAACGCTCGCGCGCTTGAGCAGACTTAATTTTTTCTTCTTCAGCCTTTTTAATATCGCTCTTACTGCTTCGATAATGCTGAACCAGAGGAATATTACTTGGACAGACATAAGAGCATGCGCCGCATTCAATGCAATCAAATAAATTATGGGATTGCAGGCGGTCATGGTCCTTAGCTTGGGAGTACCAGAGTAACTGTTGCGGAAGTAGCGAAGCAGGGCAGGCCTCTGCACACATGCCACATCTAATACAGGGCTGTGCAGGCTCGTTATGTGGAATTTCTTCAACACTAGGCGCCAGAAGACAGTTGCTAGTTTTAACGATGGGGATGTCTTTAGACGTCAGGCTGAATCCCATCATAGGGCCACCCATAATCACTCGACTGCATTTTTCCGCGTCAAACTTATTATGCTCCAACATATGGGATACCGGAGTACCAATCAGAACATCGTAGTTACGATTTATTTCACAGGCTTCACCAGTCATGGTGGTGACACGCGATACAAGCGGTTCACCCTCTACCACTGCGCGCTTAATTGCGTAGGTTGTACCAATATTGACACAGACGATACCTATATCAGCTGGAATTTGACCACTAGGTAATTCCTTGCCGGTCAAAATATAAATAAGTTGTTTCTCGCCCCCTGAAGGATATTTTGTCGGGAAAGATACTACATTGATGCCAGTGTCCTTAGTATGGGGTTCAAGGGCCTGAATGGCTTCAGGTTTGTTGTCTTCAATGCCAATAAGAATATTACTAGGATTCCCCAATGTATGACTGAGGATACGAATACCCTCAATAATTTCCTCGGCACGCTCCCTAATTAAAGCGTCATCAGCCGTAATATAGGGCTCACACTCGGTAGCATTGACAATTAAAGTATCTATTGGGCGATGAAAACCAGGATTTAATTTAACCGCTGTAGGGAAACCTGCACCGCCCATGCCGGCAATACCAGCATCGGTAATAATCGATAGTAATGCTTTGGGTGTTGTGTGTTCAAAATCAGCAATCCCCTGCAAAGCAATCCACTGGTCTTTACCATCAGTGGAAATCTCGATGCAGAGTGCTTCCATACCAGAAGAATGAGCTATAGGTCGCGCTTCAATTGCAGAGACTGTGCCGGAGGTAGGCGCATGAATTGCAACAGACACTGTACCTGCAGGATCGGCAATTTTTTGCCCTTTTAAAACTTTATCACCCAGTTTTACACAGGCAATGGCGGGCGCGCCAATATGCTGGCCCAGAGGAACAACCAATTTCTCAGGAATTGGCAAACTGCCAATGGGCTGAGTCACTGACTGAAGTTTATTTTCTGGTGGATGAACGCCACCTGGAGTTACCCATGTCTGTCTCATGCGGCACCCTCATGACTTGAACTACTGTGAGTTCTATCTGTAGCAATTAAGCCATTAGCTATTGGGGGTGTTGGCCATTGCCACTGATTAACTCCAGATTCAACCGGCAACATATCAATACAGTCCACGGGACAGGGTTCGACGCACAGATCACAGCCAGTACATTCATCAGCAATCACTGTGTGCATTAATTTAGCTGCGCCCAGAATGGCATCCACAGGACAGGCTTGAATACATTTGGTGCATCCAATACATTCATCTTCGCGGATATAGGCCACCGTCTTAATGTCAGCCTCCTCGCCATGTTCCTGATCTAATTCGGGCGCAGGGACATCAAGCAGGTTTGCAATGGCATTAATCGTAGACTGACCGCCGGGAGGGCATTTATTGATTGAGTCCCCATCAGCAATAGATTCTGCATAGGGACGACAACCCGGAAAGCCACATTGCCCACATTGAGTCTGAGGTAAAAGGCTATCAATTTGATCAATAACCGGGTCGCCTTCAATCTTAAATTTTTCCGCGGCAAATCCCAGTAGTGCGCCAAAGATTAGGCCAAGACCTGCTAGGGCAACCAGTGCTGAGATAATTGGATTTTGAAAGACAAATTCAATCATTTACACCAACCCGCCAAATCCCATAAAGGCAAGGGACATTAGACCCGCAGTAATCATAGCAATAGCTGCACCCTCAAAAGGTTGGGGGATATCCGCAGCGGCAAGTCTTTCACGCATGGCTGAAAACAAGATAAGCACAAGAGAAAAACCTGCACCAGCGCCAAAGCCATAGAGTGATGCGTGGGCAAAACTCAGGGGTTTAGCGGCATTCTGTAGCGCTACACCTAATACCGCGCAATTAGTGGTAATAAGCGGCAGGAAGACACCCAAAACACGGTACAGTAGAGGGCTGGTCTTCTCGATAAACATTTTGGTGAACTGAACCACCGCCGCAATTACCATGATGAAACTAATGGTTCGCAGATATTCGAGTTCAAGGGGAATAAGTACCGCTTTGTTAACCACATAGCTGACCATGGCGGTTAGGGTTAGAACAAAGGTGGTGGCGGCAGACATGCCTATGGCTGATTCAAGTTTTTTAGACACGCCCATAAACGGACACAGTCCAAGGAACTGTACCAGAACATAGTTATTGATTAGCACAGAGCTAACCAGTATTACCGCGACTTCTTGCATCTCATTACCAAGTTAATCTTACAGTTGTCTATTATCGTGGAATCAACTATCTCGATTCAATATATATAAAGCTTGTTTTTAGTCCATTTAGGAATAAGAAATTCACCCAATGAACTAATGAAATCTGTCTAATACCGCAGTTTTAAGCGAATTATGTCACTCTTTGGCCTGGCTGAGCACCCGAATCTGGTGAAAATAAATAAATTCCCTTTTTGTCCGCCGCGGCTAAAACCATACCTTCAGAAACACCAAAGCGCATTTTTCTTGGTGCCAAATTGGCCACCATGATGGTTAATCTACCCTCCAGATCAGCCGGCTGGTAAGAACCTTTGATGCCAGAAAATACATTTCTCGTTTCGCCACCAATATCAAGGGTTAGGGCGAGGAGTTTATCTGCACCCTCAACCGCTTCTGCTTTGACGATGCGTGCTACCCTTAAATCAACCTTGATGAAATCATCGAAACTAATTTCTTCAGCGAGGGGCTGATCTTTAAGTGGTCCCTCTACGGGTTTTGTCACAACCTGCGCAATATCTTGCTTACTTGCTTCTACCATTGCATTTACCTGATCTTTTTCCACTCGCTGTAACAGTGGCTTAAAGTTATTAATTTTATGGTTAATTAGCGGACTCTCAATACTGCTCCAAGAGAGTGTGTCGTTAAGGAATAACTCAGCGTCTTCAGCAACGGAAGGAAGAACAGGCTTTAGATACGTCAAAAGTAACCTGAAAAGATTAATTCCCAAGGAGCAAATATCCTGCACTTTCTGTTGCTGAGTCTCGTCTTTGTTGAGCTTCCAGGGCTCTTTGGCTGCAATATATTCATTAGCTGCATCAGCCTGCGCCATAATTTCTCTGATGGCTTTACTAAATTCACGGTTTTCGTAATGTTCAGCGATGACTTTTCCGGCATCACTGACTTGCTGCCAGAGTACAGGGTTTTCAATAGTTGAAGATAGAACTCCGTCATTGCCCTTGGTGACAAATTTCGCACATCGACTGGCAATGTTAACCACCTTGCCCACCAGATCGCTGTTAACTTTTTGCGTAAAGTCTTCAAGATTAAGGTCGATATCTTCTACAGATGCCGTTAATTTTGACGCATAGTAATAGCGCAGATATTCCGGATTCAAATGATCTAGATAACAGCGAGCATTGATAAATGTTCCCCGAGACTTAGACATTTTCTTACCATTGACCGTCACAAAGCCATGAACACAGACCTTGGTCGGCGTTCTAAAGTTCGCACTAGTTAACATAGCGGGCCAAAATAACGCATGGAAATTGACAATATCTTTGCCAATAAAATGGTATAACTCAGTGCTGCTGTCGGCCGCCCAGTACTGGTCAAAATCTAAGTTATTTTTATCACAAAGATTTTTAAAACTGGCCATATAGCCAATTGGAGCATCTAGCCAAACATAGAAGTATTTGCCCGGCGCATTAGGGATCTCAAATCCAAAGTAGGGCGCATCGCGACTGATATCCCACTCCTGAAGACCGGTTTCAAGCCATTCCCCCAGCTTGTTGGCAACCTCATCCTGAACAGCGCCACTGCGCGTCCAGGTTTTTAAGAATTCAGTAAATTCTGGCAGTTTAAAAAAGTAATGATCGGATTTCTTTTCAATGGGTGTTGTTCCAGAAAGAGCCGACACTGGATTTATAAGATCGGTTGGTGAATAGGTAGCACCACAGGCTTCACAGTTATCACCATATTGATCCTCTGCTCCACATTTGGGGCAGGTTCCCTTGATATAACGATCAGCTAGAAAGAGTTGTTTCTCGGCATCAAACGCCTGAGTAATTTCTCGCTTGGCAATGTGCTCATTGGCAACCAAGCGGTTATAAATTAACTCTGATAACTCTCGGTTTTCATCCGAATGTGTACTGTGATAATTATCAACACTAATATGGAAATCACGGAAATCCGCTTCGTGGATACTGCGCATATCCGCAATATGCTGTTCGGGGCTTATGCCTTTTTCATCTGCCTTAAGCATAATTGCCGTTCCATGAGCATCATCAGCAGAAACGTAGTAACATTGGTGGCCGCACATACGCTGAAAGCGAACCCAAACATCGGTTTGCGTATATTCAAGTATATGTCCAAGGTGCAAAGCAGCATTTGCATAAGGCAGTGCGTTAGTGACCAAAATCTGGCGAATTTCTGTCATGTTCTGGTTTGATATCCAATGATTGTATAAAGGCGTCACTATAGCGATTTTACGCCAACTTTTCATGTGCAATTAAAGGTATATTCGTTTAAAAATAAAGTCGTGAGGTCTTTGTGTTAGAAAAGGTTAAATATATTGTGGCTGTGGCCTCGGGTAAAGGGGGTGTTGGCAAGTCAACCACGGCGGTTAATACCGCATTAGCACTGCACGCAATGGGTCAGTCTGTGGGTCTATTGGATGCAGATATCTATGGCCCTAGCATAGGTATGATGCTGGCTGTGCCAGAGGGTCAGCGTCCGGATGTCGTAGATGAGAAATTTTTCAAGCCAGTTATGGCGCAGGGCCTTGCGACCATGTCCATGGCCTATTTAACCACTGATAAAACACCTATGGTATGGCGTGGCCCCATGGCAGCCGGTGCATTACAGCAGATGTTGCAACAAACTCAATGGGGTGAGTTGGATGTGTTGGTGATTGATATGCCACCGGGTACCGGTGATATTCAACTAACCCTGTCGCAAAAGGCGCAAATTTCTGGTGCGGTGATTGTCACCACACCTCAGGATATTGCCTTACTTGATGCAAAAAAAGGCATTGAGATGTTTCTTAAGGTAAAAATACCGGTGATTGGCATTATTGAAAATATGGCTACCCATATTTGCTCCCAATGTGGCGCCGAAGAGGCTATCTTTGGTGATGGCGGTGGTGAACAGGTTGCTCAACAATATCAAACACAGCTGCTTGGCAGTTTGCCGCTGGATCGAACCATTCGTGAACAGGGTGATAATGGAAATCCAGAACTTATAGCGAAAAATAAGCCTGAAATAGCGGAAGCTTATAAAAAAATTGCTCAGCAATTATTAGCGGAGCTCGATCAATTTTCCGCCGAATCAACCCCTGAAATAGTTTTTGAATAGATCGGTTTGCGGTCTTTCAATAAGTCGGTATTATACCTGCCTAATTTTTTCAAATATAACAGCTAGCTGGAGTCAAGTAGATGAGTATCAAGTCAGACCATTGGATTCGCGAAATGTCCGCAAAAAACAAGATGATCGAGCCCTATGAGGCTGGGCAGGTTCGTTATCATGGTGATGAGCGAGTGATTTCTTACGGTGTTTCGAGCTATGGTTACGACGTTCGCTGTGCCGATGAATTTAAAATTTTTACCAATATTCATTCTAAAACAGTTGACCCCAAAAACTTTGATAACGACGCATTTGTCGATGTTAAAGGCGACTATTGTATTATCCCGCCTAACTCCTTTGCCCTTGCGAGGACGGTAGAATATTTTAGAATTCCACGACAGGTGCTTACGGTTTGCCTAGGTAAATCAACCTATGCACGCTGTGGCATTATCGTGAATGTCACGCCCTTAGAGCCCGAGTGGGAAGGTCATGTTACCTTGGAATTCTCAAATACGACTAATCTGCCTGCTAAAATCTATGCCAATGAAGGCGTAGCTCAGATGCTGTTTTTTGAATCTGATCAGGTCTGTGAAACATCTTACGCTGATCGCGGTGGGAAATATCAGGGTCAAACTGGCGTAACGCTGCCGAAAACCTAGTCTTTTTTCCTATTTTTTAGGGATTAAGTAGTGCTTCTCGTAAGGCTTTAGCCTGCTGTTGGATGCGTCGGGTATTTTCAGGACCGGCGCGCAATAGTTGTTTTTGCAAAGGCATTAATTCTTCCAACTTCTTGTCAGCAAACTTATAGACCACAGAATCTCTAGTGAGCGCCAATGGCTCAACAATAATTGGGGCCGCAAGAATATTATCGATGGTTTGTAGAATAATACCGTCCATCTGACGAGGCCGATAACCTAGCTCGGAGAAAGCTAATTCAAGTAAGGGCCTTACCTTATGGAAGAAGTTAGCCATCTGTTGCATATCAATACTCAATAAAATATTGACCACGCTGTTGTAGCGTTCGTAGTTGCCAGCATTTAGCCAAATATTGCCATCTTGCCTATGGGTGGTGAATTTACCCTCGGCAACACCCAATGGAAACACCTTTTCAGATACAGTGCCGCGCGCCAAACCATCCATAAAGCTGGCTGAGCGTCGAATAAGGTCATCAGGTTTTAGCCATTGAATCATTTTGTTGTTCGACTGTTCGGCTATGGCACCTCTTACATACTCATCACTACTATCTAACTCAGGTAGCCTAGGAGCAGTTGGTGTCACAGCAGGTTCAGCCTGTACTTCCACAGCCACCTCAGTGGTTTGATCAGATTCTTGTGAAGCTGTAGCAGAAACCTCAGCCTGTTGAGGTATGTTTGCAGACGGCGGAGCAATATCACTATTTACAGGTTCAATGATTGTCTGTTCAGGAATAACACCCAATAACTCAAGTTCATTTTGTTTAGATAGGCTGCCTGTTTTGTAAAGCACACCCAAAATAAGAGCAACAGCAATAAGGCTACCAACGGCAATTGTGAACTTACTAGAGCCTGAATTTTTTATAGTCATACCTAAATCTCTGTCTCTGTTTTTAAGGGTGTAATAGGTTGCCCGTTAAGAGTTCCCTGTGTAAATTTCATGGTTGTTACTTTATCTTTATCATAGGTTTCAAATTTCATCATGACAAAATCCCAATCGGAGGCTAGCCAGATTTTAGATTGAATGTCAGGGGATTCTTTGCCATCGATAACATCTTTACGTGACAAAATAGTGGTATTCAACTCACCTATATTAGTTGCTAGCACCTCATTACCGATAACTTGGTAGCGATAATTTTCGATCTTACCCTTCTTAATAACAGTGTAGTAGATATCCTTAAGCCCGGAGGCTAAATCAAACCGCAACTGTTGTTTGTGGGTCATTGTATCTTGGTAATCTGAAAGTAGACCTATGCTTCCAGTTCCTTCTTTAAAAGAAAAATTCAGTTTTTTGGCTTGCCAATCATATTCTTGAAACTCAAAGCGCTTACCAATAATCGTTTTTTGTTTCTTGGTGAAACTATCAGGTATTACACGACCATCTTCCGAAAGATGAAAAAGACCCTGTTCGGTGACCTTTCCTAGAACGCCCTTAGCGACGATACTTTCCTTAAATTGACCATTTTCGTTCTTTACCAGACGCTGGGTTAATTCAACATCCATACCTTTGACTTTTGTTGAATATTTCATCTCGAAAGGCACAAGAAAATCTGATGCAACCTGAAGTTTTTCTGCCCAGCTAAATGAAGCTACAAATACCCCTATAGCCAAAATAATGGCCATCGATATGGCTAATACTGATATGAGCTTTGTTGGTGCTAAATGTTTGGTTAACTGGTGCATATGTTTAGGACAATAATTTAATCAGAATGTTCAATGCTTTTATGAATAATTCCGTGATTTTCTAGCGGCGTATTATCCAGCTCAGCTAGGCCTGACCTCATTTGCAGTCTATCTTCACAAAACCATTCAATGGCTTTGGGGTAAATTTGGTGCTCATGGATAAGCACTTTAGCAGCCAATGAAGCTTCATTGTCAGAGGCAGCGATTGCAACTCGTGCCTGAATAATGGCTGGGCCGCCATCTAATTCAGGAGTGACAAAGTGAACCGTAGCTCCGGCCTCTTTCTCACCTGCTTCAATGGCACGCCTGTGAGTATGAAGGCCTGGATAGGCGGGTAATAATGAAGGATGGATATTCATCATTTTACCCAAATAATGATCGACAAATCTTGGCGTTAAAATCCGCATAAAACCCGCTAGGATGACTAAGTCTGGTGCAAAGCTGTCTATGAGATCGCTAAGCGCCTGATCAAAGGATTCCCTGCTCTCAAAGGTGCGATGATCGAGGGCAATGTTGGGGATATTGCCCTTAGCGGCTCTTTCAAGGCCGCCTGCATCTGGGTTGTTACTGATCACTGCCGAGATTTTGGCGTTGAATGATTGTTGCGCGCAGGCGTCAATAATAGATTGCAGATTAGAGCCACCACCAGAGACCAGAACAACTAATCTTTTTTGCACGCTAGGGGTCATTCAGTCATGCCATCCAGTTGCACCTGTGGTTGCCCGTCTTTGGTTTCTTGAATCGTGCCAAGAACAAAAGCTTGCTCACCATTTGCCGCTAGAATATCCAGTGTTTTTTGTTCCGCATCAGCAGGAACACAGATTACCATGCCAACACCACAGTTAAGCGTTCTATACATCTCAAGTGCTTCAATATTTCCCTGTTCTTGAAGCCAGTCAAAAACAATTGGACGTTGCCATGCATTGGTATCTATCACTGCAGTGGCGTTTTCTGGTAATACGCGAGGGATATTTTCTAACAGACCGCCACCGGTAATATGCGCTATGGCATGAACTGGTGACTGACCGATTAAATCTAGAAGTGATTTAACATAAATCTTTGTTGGCGCCATAAGCAAATCGATTAGCTTTTCACCACCGAGTTCAAAGGTCGATGGATCGGTCTTTGTGACTTCGAGTACTTTGCGAATTAAAGAGTAACCGTTGGAGTGCGGCCCCGTGGACGCCATGCCGATGATAGTATCGCCAACAGCGACCTTAGAACCATCAATCAACTCAGACTTTTCAGCAATACCTACACAGAAGCCTGCAAGATCATAGTCTTCGCCTTCATACATGCCCGGCATCTCTGCGGTTTCGCCGCCGATCAGCGAGCATCCTGAAAGCTCACAACCATCGGCGATTCCCTGCACAACAGAAGCGGCAATATCAACATCGAGCTTGCCAGTAGCATAGTAATCTAAAAAGAAAAGAGGCTCTGCACCACAAACAATGAGGTCATTTACGCACATTGCAACAAGGTCGATACCTACAGTGCTGTGCTTACCTGAATCCAGTGCTAGTCTTAATTTGGTACCAACACCATCAGTGCCTGAGACTAATACGGGTTGTTTATAGCCCGTAGGAAGCTCGAATAATGCGCCAAAACCTCCCAGGCCTGCCATTACTTCAGGTCGACGGGTTCGTTTGGCCGCACCTTTGATCTTTTCGATTAGTGCATTTCCAGCATCAATATCAACGCCAGCGTCTTTGTAACTCAAAGATTGAGTCGATTTGGTCATGAATGAATCCCACAGCGATAAATAGAAGTTGGGTATTTTAAGCTGAGTTGGGTAAATTTTCATCAAGCACTGGTACAATAGTGCAAAATAATTTGGAGATTTTGTGTTGAAACGTTGGTTGCCCTCTATTTTGCTATGTTTTAGCCTGTTTTCAAGTGCCGATCAAACTACGAATCTTTATCGTGTTTTGGTGCCGGTGGGCGATCAATCGGCAAAATCTAGAGATAGTGGTATCGATCAGGCGTTTTCGAGCATGCTGATTAAGCTCAGTGGAGATAGCCAAATTATGCAATCGCCACTGCTTCAACCATTTTTAACGGACCCAAAAGCATTTTTAGATTCGGTAGGTTTTAGTCAGGTTGATACAGCGAGTTTGGATAGCCAAAATACAATGGCTTTGGATGTTAAGTTTGATCGAACATTTGTTGATAAGCTCTTAAAGCAGGCTCAGGTATCCATAGTTTCAACCCCACGTCCCAATTTTCTCGTATGGCTAATGGTTGACGACTTAGAACATGGTCGCCGTGTTATTCATGAGTCATTAGCTCAGCAGGCCGATCCTGAAGAGCCACTCTCTGAAGTGTTGAACGCATTCGATCAGGCAATGCAGGGGCGGGCGGCATCTTATTTTTTCCCAAGCTATGATTTGGAAGATCAACTTTCAGTATCTGCCAATGAAGCTTGGGCATTGAGCGTCGATAAACTCAATAAAGCCTCGCAGCGTTATGCGGTTGATGGTTGGTTTGCGATTAGGGTTTTTAAAGCATCGGACGGGCAAGTCAGAGGTGCCTGGGCCTATCAAGAAATAGGCAAACGCAAAATGGATGACTTTCAAGGTGAATCATTGGTTGGTTTAATGGCTAATTCTGTGGATGCTGTTCTGGATACCTTGCTCAAGTCATATACCTATATTCCACAGCTAGAAACCAACCGTTTGTTAGCTCAAATTGAGGGTGTGAAAAATTTCTCCACCTATCAGTCGGCAGAAACCCAGTTAGAAAAGTTGGAAATGATAGAGTCCTTGCAGTTATATTCCGTTAATAAAGATGAACTGGTGGTAGCAATAGAAACCAATGTAAGGGCTGATCTGCTGCATGCTGAATTACTTCGTAGTGGCTTTTTAGAAGCCAATAAATCTTCAGACAACCGATCAATCGGTCGCTTAACCTATCGCTGGGTGAATCAATGAGTCAATTACATCAAATGAATTTAGAGGTAAAACTTGATGATCAAGCGACCTTTGATAATTTTTATGCACCTAAAGGCTCCACCCAGCAGTTAGCAAAATTTTTACTGCAAGAAAGCGGTCAGCAGTTTGTTTGTTTGGTGGGTAATTCAGGCAGTGGCTTATCACATTTATTGCAGGCCTCCTGTCAAAGAGGGCCTTTCGATCGTTCCGGTGATGCTATTTACCTACCCCTTAAAGAGCTTAAGGAATATCCGCCACAACATATTTTTGAGGGGCTTGAAGCAGCTTCATTGGTATGCCTAGATGATTTGCAGGAAGTTGCTGATAATCCAGATTGGCAGGTGCCGCTGTTTAATTTCTTCAATGAATGTAAGCAAAGTGGCGCTAAGTTAATTTTCTCCAGTTCGTTACTTTTGGAGGATTTGGGAATTCAATTGCCCGATTTACTATCAAGATTACAATCTGGACTGATTCATGGGTTGATCGACTTTGGTGATGATGACCTTAGGCGACTTCTGCAGTTTCGCAGTAATCTGCGTGGTATGTATCTTTCTGATGAGGTTGCGAGGTTTTTGCTCACCCGGCTTTCGCGGGATACCAAGACACTAATGACTGCATTAGAGACACTCGACAGTGCCTCCTTAAGAGAGCAGCGAAGATTAACCACTCCCTTCGTAAAAGCGACCTTAGATATTTAGCCCAAACGTTAGAGCGCGCAATTATCACAGCGCAGATAAACACCCCGCGGGTCATTAAATTCACTAAGGTGTTTTAGAGGGCTAATTGCCGTCACTGTCTTGTTGTTTATCAGGCTTGAAGCGAATTTTGAAAACCCTGTCTTACTGATTGAAGCCGAAAAATTCTGGCTAATATCTTGAAAAAACTGTTCCTGTGGTGTCAAAATTCGCGACGGGTAAGTGACTGAATATTCTTGGATGCCTGCAAGTTCTGCTGCAGCTGTAATAGCGTCATTTAAACCACCGAGCTGATCGACTAAACCATTTTCAAGTGCCTGCTGGCCAGTCCAAATACGTCCCTGCGCAATATCATGAATAGCTTCTGGACTTTGGCTCCGTCCATTGGCTACCAGATCGATAAACCGATCATAAATATGATCAACACTGGATTGAAGAATAACTTTTGCCTGTTTGCTCATCGGTCGATCAAGTTGCATGATATCGGCAATATCGGTTGTGCCAACACCATCTGAATTGACACCCAATGTGGCCAGTGTTTTTTCAAAGGTTGGGATCATACTGTAGACACCGATGGAGCCAGTAATCGTGGAGGGCATAGCGACAATTTTATCGGCCTCAGCGGCAATCCAGTAACCTCCGGAAGCGGCATAACTTCCCATTGAGACTACAATTGGAACCTGTTGGTTGCCCTGTCCATAAAGTGAATCTCGAATATTGTCTGAAGCAAAGGCGCTACCGCCTGGACTATCAACACGCAGTACAATCGCCTTTACCTGAGGGTCATAGCGCACTTCGGATAGTATTTGAGAGAGAGTGTCGCCGCCGATATCACCTTCAGGCTGCTCGCCATCGAATATGGTGCCTTTGGCAACCACAACCGCTATTTTATCTGCCGCCTGTTTATGACTGTTTTCACGGCGAATATTGGCAATATAATAGGACATATCAATGGCAACAAACTCACCATGCATGTCATTAGGGATCTGCGAATTTAGGTAATTATGCATTTCGCTACGGGTTGCAACATAGTCGATGAGCCCTGCGTTATAAGCCAGTTTCGCGGTATCACCCTGAGTTGTCTGCAGTTGGCTGTGCAGGTTATTAGCTAGGTTGTCGATGGTGCCTTTTTCGAGTCCACGCAAGCTTTCAATTTTGTCCGTATAAGACTGCCATAGCTGATTAATCACCGCGGAGATATCTTCTTTAGCCTCAGCGGACATATTATTTCTTAAGAAGGGTTCAGCGGCACTTTTATAGTCTCCAGCCCGAAAAACATGCACCTTAATATCGAGTTTATCTAGGGCGTTACGAAAATAATTACCATAGGCGCCAATCCCAGTAATTAATACAGATCCCATGGGGTTTAATAGTATTTCATCTGCATGGGCGGCGAGAAAGTATTGTGATTGGGTAAAATTATCAGCAACGGCTATTATCGGTTTGTCTGTCGCCTTAAAGCGCATCAGTGCCTGACTAATTTCTTCTAATTTCGCAATACTTGCGCCTTCAAGAAAATCAGTCACTATTACCAGATGAGTAATTCTTGGGTCATAGGTCGCTGAATCTATGGATTCAACAACATCCCTAACCAAGGTTTCTTGATTGGACATGGTTTGATCGGCAAACAATGAATCAATAGGATAAATGTAAGATTTTTGATCAACTAATACGCCAGAGGGTGCTAAATAAAGCGCGCCTTCTTCCGGAATAGGGGGTAGTTGATTGGAAAAGATGCCAATTAAAAACAGGGCAAAAATGGCGAAAAAAATAATGCTTAACATCAGCTTAAAGGCTTTAAAAACCTTACTGATATAACCCAATAAGCGTCTAAATAATGAGGGATTATGAGCTTCCATAGCTAATGGTTTCCTTAGTCTTTTAAGCTAACCTGTATTCGGCGGGTATAGAGCATGGCAGCACAGAAAACCACCACTGTTAATACTAGTTCCGCTAAATCCAGAGTGGTTGGTTGGGGTTTAGTGACGCCAAATACTGCCGATGCAAAATACAACAGCAAAACAAATCCCATCCAAATATAGGTTCTTAAGTTGTTCACCCAAAGCCCTGGAGCAAACATCAATAATGGCAACAGGACAATAAAATAAATAACAGGGGGTTGGTTTTGCTGCCAAAGATTGGCTCCTAATACCAAAACCAGGAGTAGGTAGCTGATTCTTACTAGCTGTTTTAGGCTGTTATATGTATTTTGGGTAGTCAATGGCTTAAACCTTTTTTGAGTTGTTGATAAGTTGCAAAGCAAGAGAAGCAATTCTTTTACCCTGTGATTGACAAATTGCCTGCTCATCAGGTGTCAGTTGATCAGCTTCAACATGGCTAGCTCCGTAGGGGGTGCCGCCTTTTTGGGTTGTACTTAACGCGCTTTCAGAATAAGGAACGCCGGAAATCAACATGCCGTGATGAATCAACGGTATCATCATCGACAGAAGGGTTGTTTCCTGGCCGCCATGAATAGAACTCGAAGAAGTAAAAACCCCTGCAGGCTTGTCTATGAGAGCACCACTGGCCCATAGGCTACCCGTATTATCAAGAAAGTATTTGAGCGGAGCTGCCATATTGCCAAACCTTGTGGGGCTGCCAAGTAGCAGTCCATGGCAGTTTGCAAGGTCCTCTTGGGTACAGTAAAGGTCACCGTTCTCTGGGATGCTTTCAGCAGTCGCTTCATGGTCTGCCGATACGCTGGGAACGGTGCGAAGTCGAGCTTCCATGCCTGCAATTTCGACAGCCTGTGCGAGCTGTTCGGCGAGCATTTTTACATGCCCATTGCGGCTGTAGTATAGGATGAGTACATAGGGTTCTGTCATTCAATAATCTCCAATACTGCCTCTGGAGGACGACCAATAGCCGCTTTATTATCAGCGACTACGATAGGACGTTCTATTAATTTGGGGTTTTCAACCATAGCTTTGATGAGTTGATCCTGAGTTAGCGCTTTGCCGCGCAAATTATCTTTAAAATACTGTTCAGATTTACGCACAAGTTGGTCAGCTGTCATATTAAGAAGAGCCAAAAGATCTAAGAGTTCATCGGTACTGAGATGCTGTTCTAAGTAAAGTCTAATATCAGCTTTTATTCCTCTTGAATTGAGAAGCTCTAGGGTCTGCCGAGATTTTGAGCATCGCGGGTTATGGTAAATGGTTATCATAAGGGGCAAACCTAGTTAAAATTTATTTATTAAAAAGTAATCCATAAATAGCTAATCGTATTATAGTAACTATCTGCGCTTTATTGGGCGACATTGATTTCATTTTAAGAGACTACTGAGCATTATGATACGGATTATTTATCTTGTCAGCTTTCTATTACTGGGTTGCGGCATGGAACCATCCTCTGTTGGGGAAAAAAGTCATAGACTAACAAGCGGTGAAACGATTAATTTGGTCTCGCCGTCGAAAACAGTGATTATTAATTATTGGGCTACCTGGTGTGCCCCTTGCCGCGATGAAATTCCTGAACTCAATGAGCTCGCCCACGAATTAAGTGAATCGTTACTCGTTATTGGGGTTAACTTCGATCAGGTGATGGGTGAGGAGCTGTCCCAGCAGATGCAGTCTCTAGGGATAGAATTCGATAATTTATTGCATGACCCGCGCGGCATTTGGAATCTTGATCCAGTCTCAGTTCTTCCTGAAACCTTAATTATCAATACTCAAGGTGAGTTAATTCATAGGCTGGTTGGACCTCAGACCAAAAAGTCGCTTAGTGCCTTAGTAGCCGCGGAATAATAGGCTATTTGATTTTACCGAGGTGTTTGGAAACCACCTGCAAGCTAGATTTAAAAAGTCGTGGGGTTGAAGCGATAATATGGCCGCTCTCGAGGAATGATTCACCACCATCAAAATCACTGACCATACCGCCAGCCTCACGAACCACAAGTACTCCAGCAGCTATATCCCAGGGTTTTAGATACATTTCCCAAAAAACATCGATTTTCCCTGCCGCCAAATAGGCTAAATCTAAAGAAGCTACCCCCATACGGCGAATGCCTGCTGAATTATCGGCAAATTCTTGCATACAGGAAAGGTATTCTGTCATGTAAGCGAAAGATGGATTGCTGAAAGGGATGCCGGTGCCATAGAGCGCGCCAGCTTTTTCTTTGCGGCCAGATACGCGAATGCGACGACCATTTAAATGGGCACCTTTTCCTCTACTGGCGGTAAATTCTTCTCGCTTAAAAGGTTCCAAGATTACTGCATGTTCAAGTTTGCCTTTAACTTGGCAAGCTATTGAAATAGCCACATGGGGAATACCGCGCACGAAATTGGTAGTGCCATCTAAGGGATCGATAATCCAAACAATGTCGCTGTCTGGGTTGCCGCTACGGCCGGTCTCCTCGCCCAAAAACGCATGCTCTGGGTAGGCTTTTTTGAGGTGATAAATAATAGTCTCTTCGGAACGTTTATCCACTTCGGTGACAAAATCATGGCGACCTTTTTCATCGACTTTAATTAAGTCGAGATTATCAGCTGACTTAACAATCATCTCGCCGGCTTCTCGGGCAGCGCGAAGCGCTATATTGACCATGGGTTGCATAGTGGTAGTTCCAAATGAGTTAAAGAGCGCGCGCATTGTACCAGATTGAAAAATTCATTAAAGCGCCGTTTTTCTCGGCCAAAACTGCCGATACTGCTAATTTGGGTTTTAGCTATAAAAATTAGCCAATAATTCTGGTAGAATCGCGACCCTCAGAATTAGAGGCGGATTTTTTCGTCTTCAAGCAATTATTAAGAGGTGCCCCGTGCCCACAGCTGCTCGCCAAGCCAATATTAAGATCGTACTCGTCAATACCGCCCACCCAGGCAATATTGGGGGTGCCGCTCGCGCGATGAAAAACATGGGTTTAGCGGAACTCTGCTTGGTTGAGCCCAGAGAATACCCAGCGCCCAGAGCGATTTGGCGTTCTGCGGGTGCGCGCGATATTCTACAAAATGCCACGGTGGTTGATACTGTGGATGAGGCTATCGCCGATTGCTCTCTTGTTATCGGCACCAGTGCCCGTGAAAGACGAATTCCTTGGCCGTTAATTAACCCAAGGGAATGCGGTGATCGTGTATGGGCCGAAGCTGAAAACCATAAGGTTGCACTACTATTTGGTCGAGAAGATAGAGGTTTGACCAATGATGAGCTTCAAAAGTGTAACTACCATGTGCATATTCCTTCAAATCCGGAATATAGCTCGTTGAACCTAGCCACTGCAGTTCAGGTGCTAGCCTATGAAGTTCGAATGGCTAGTCTTGCCGACGAAAAAGGTGAGATGCCAGCCCTCAGTGAATGGGATCAGCCTATGGCAACGGCTGAAGAGTTAGAGCATTTCCATAACCATTTATCGGACACCATGGCTAAGCTCGACTTTTATGACCCTGACAACCCAAAACAACTTTTGACCCGTTTGCGTCGATTATTTAATCGTACACGCATGGATGAAATGGAAGTTTCCATTTTAAGAGGTCTATTATCAGCGGTTCAGCGTAAAATTAAGTAACCTTGGTATTAATTGACTAAAACACTCAGGTATTAGATAATTCAACCCTGATACAGGCAATATGTAGGTCACTAAAAATGCGCTTAACCACAAAGGGAAGATATGCGGTCACAGCGATGTTAGATTTAACATTGCACGCGAAAGATAGACCTATTTCCTTGGCTGGAATTTCGGAGAGGCAGTCTATTTCGCTGTCTTATCTAGAACAGCTCTTTTCTCGGTTGCGCCAGTCTGGTTTAGTCTCAAGTGTCCGCGGGCCCGGTGGTGGCTATAAGTTGGCAAGAGCCAGTGAAAATATTTTTGTGGCACAGATAATTAATGCGGTTAATGAATCTATAGATACAACCAGTTGCCAGGGTAAGGGCGATTGCCAAGGTGGCGACATCTGCCTTACTCATAATTTATGGCATGACTTGAGTGAGCGCATACATGATTTTTTAAACAGTATCTCACTAGCAGATTTAGTGGTTAGACGAGATACACAGCTAATTGCTCAACGACAGGTTGATCAATTGCTGGTGATTGACGATAACATACAGGCTGATGCCTGTTAATTTGGAGACATAAATGAATCTTCCAATCTATTTGGATTATGCGTCTACTACCCCAGTAGACCCCGCCGTAGCTGACCGTATGGTTGAGTTTTTGACCCCATCTGGCCATTTTGGTAACCCTGCATCTCGTTCACATATGTTTGGTTGGCAGGCAGAAGCCGCTGTTGAAGATGCGCGCGTTGATGTGGCCAACTTAATTGGAGCTGACCCTCGTGAGGTTGTTTGGACCTCGGGAGCGACCGAAGCTAACAATCTAGCTATTAAAGGCTGTGCACAGTTCAATACACGCAAGGGTAAGCACATTATTACCTCAAAAATTGAACATAAGGCGGTACTGGATACCTGCCGTCAATTAGAGCGTGAAGGTTTTGAAATTACCTATCTTAATCCAGAT
>JAHEHM010000002.1:90981-95070 GCA_024644585.1 Porticoccaceae bacterium
ATTATTAATATCAGCTTTGCCTATGTTGAAGGTGAGTCACTGATTATGGCTCTGAGAGACCTAGCGGTTTCGTCGGGTTCAGCCTGTACCTCAGCAAGTTTAGAGCCTTCTTATGTGCTTCGTGCACTGGGGCTAAATGATGAAATGGCGCATAGCTCAATTCGTTTTAGTATTGGTCGTTATACGTCCGAGCAAGACGTGGATGATGCCATTGCTAAGGTACGTCATGCAGTTGAAAAGCTTAGAGAGCTTTCGCCACTATGGGATATGTTCCAAGATGGCGTTGATTTAGATCAGGTTGAGTGGGCTGCCCACTAATTTAAACGTAAGAATTATTTGAAGTAATAAAATAGGATAGAAAAATGGCTTACAGTGAGAAAGTGATAGATCATTACGAAAACCCACGCAATGTCGGCAAGCTAGACGACAACTCTAAAAATGTGGGTACCGGTATGGTTGGAGCGCCGGCCTGTGGTGATGTGATGCGTCTTCAGATTCAAGTGAATGATGAAGGTGTAATCGAAGATGCCAAATTTAAAACCTATGGTTGTGGATCTGCAATTGCCTCAAGCTCTCTTCTAACTGAGTGGGTAAAAGGCAAAAATATTGATGAAGCTGAACAGATTAAAAATACAGCTATTGCAGAAGAGTTAGCCTTACCCCCTGTTAAAATTCACTGCTCTGTTTTAGCGGAAGATGCGATTAAAGCAGCAGTTAGAGACGTTAGAGAAAAGCAGGAGAAGTAAGCGTGGCAATCACCATGACTGAGGCTGCCGAATCCCATGTGGTTCGGCATTTAGCGCATCGAGATAAGGGAATAGGGATTCGCCTTGGAGTTAGAACCACAGGTTGCTCTGGGCTTTCTTATGTACTCGAATTTGTCGACGAAAAAGCCGATGAAGACGTGGTTTTTGACTGCGGCGATGTTCAGCTAATTATTGACCCAAAGAGTTTGGTTTATTTGGATGGAACTCAGTTAGATTATGTTAAAGAGGGCTTGAATGAGGGTTTTGAGTTTAAAAATCCCAATGTTACAGACGAATGTGGTTGCGGAGAAAGCTTCCATATTTAGCCCTGTAGTAGCTCAGATAACTTAATTATTCAGGTCGTATACAGTGAGTATTGCCAAAAACTTCTTTGAAATCTTTTCTCTCCCAGCCAGCTGGGAGTTGGATCAGAGTGTATTGGATAAAAAATTTCGTACGCTTCAACTGACTTTCCATCCTGATCGATACGCCAATAAGAACGATTTTGAAAAACGCCTAGCGGTGCAAACGGCTTCGACCATTAATCAGGCCTATGAAACACTGAGTTCGCCTCTTCTGCGCGCGCAATATCTTCTCAAGCTAGAGGGGTTTGATGCAGATCAAGAAAGTCACATCACCTCCGATGGCCAGTTTCTGATGCAGCAGATGTTATTACGTGAAGCTTTGAGTGATGCCAAAGACTGCGCCAACCCAAAAGATGCGCTGGTAGCTTTGAGTATCGAAGCTCAGCAGGCGGCAGCCAAGATTCAATCTGAGTTCGCACAATATTTTAATACTAAAGAATACAATCAAGCCTTTGATGCCCTTGCCAAAATGCAGTTTGCCTGTAAGTTTGTCAGTGATATTAGTCGTCTTGAAGCAGAGCTAGAGGAATTATAAGCCGTGGCATTATTACAGATTTCAGAGCCAGGTCAGTCGCCACAACCGCATCAACGTAAGCATGCTGTGGGTATCGATTTGGGTACAACGAATTCGCTGGTTGCTACTGTTAGAAGTGGTTCTGCGGATATTCTTCCCGATGAACAGGGCAGGAACTTGTTGCCCTCGGTGGTTCATTATGAGGCTGAAGGTGTTAGCTGTGTTGGCTATGAGGCCGCAGAGCATAATAGTAGCGATCCATTAAACACCTTGACGTCAATCAAGCGATTGATGGGAAGAGGCTTAGACGATATTAAGCGTCTAGGTAATAGCTTGCCCTATGATTTTGCAGCAGACGAGGGTGGTATGCCCAAGATTAAAACGGCCCATGGCCCCGTTAGTCCGATTCAGGTATCAGCGGAAATTCTGCGCAAACTTGCCGGCCGAGCAGAGTTGGCTTTTGAAGGAATGCTCGATGGTGCAGTGATTACTGTGCCAGCTTATTTTGATGAGGCTCAGCGACAGGCGACCAAAGATGCTGCTACTTTAGCCGGTATTAAAGTATTGCGACTGCTTAATGAGCCAACCGCCGCCGCCATCGCCTACGGGCTTGATGCGGAAGAAAATGAAGATACTTCTGCGCAGCGTCTAATCGCCGTCTATGATCTGGGTGGCGGTACCTTTGATATTAGTATCCTGAGACTTTCAAAAGGTGTGTTTGAAGTATTAGCCACTGGCGGTGATTCAGCGCTAGGTGGGGATGATCTCGATCATGCTATTGCAAATTGGCTTTGCTCTGAACTGGGTATGACCCACGATTTAGATCCTGTAGAACAGCGAGTTTTACTAGAAACTGCAAAATGTGCCAAGGAAGAACTTACTGAAACTGATAAGGTTGAGCTAGATATACTGGACGCTAAATTAGTGCTCACTAAAGATCAGTTGCATGAGCTAGTAGATGGTTTAATTGATCAAACCCTTAGTGCCTGTAAACGCGCCATTCGCGATGCGGGAGTTAAGGTTAATCTGATTGAGGAAGTGGTTCTCGTAGGCGGCTCGACTCGAATGCCAAGAGTCGCACAAAAAGTGGCAGAGCTGTTTGGTCGTCAGCCCAAATGTAGCCTAGACCCGGATTTAGTCGTGGCTATGGGAGCGGCGAAGCAGGCAGAGGTATTGATTGGCAATAAATCTGCTGACGATATGCTGTTGCTCGATGTGATTCCACTGTCATTGGGAATTGAAACCATGGGTGGCCTCACAGAAAAACTGATCCATAGAAACACAACAATCCCAGTGGCTAAGGCGCAAGAATTTACCACCTTTAAAGATGGTCAAACGGCCATGAGTATTCATGTGGTTCAGGGCGATCGCGAGCTAGTGTCTGATTGCAGATCCTTGGCGCGCTTTGAGTTGCGCGGCATACCCCCTATGGTGGCCGGTAGTGCTAAAATTCAGGTGAGTTATCAGGTTGATGCTGATGGCTTGCTCAATGTGTCAGCCCGTGAGCTTAGTAGCGGCGTCGAATCTAGCATTGAGGTTAAGCCGTCCTATGGTTTAACTGATAATGAAATAACTCAGATGCTTCAAGATTCATTTAGTCATGCCCGTGATGATATGCGCTTGCGCGCCTTAAGAGAACAACAGGTTGAAGCTGATCGTATGCTGGAAGATCTTCGCGCGGCCATTGATAAAGATGGTGAGTCGCTCTTGGATACAACCGAGTTAAAATGTTTAGAGGTTGCTCTGGACGAGTTACAGGTTTTACGCGAAAGCTGTGATGATCATCGTCAGCTCGCTAATCAAATAGAAAGTATTGGCAAGTCCAGTGAAGACTTTGCTGCTAGACGAATGGATGTCAGTATCAAACAGGCGCTTGCAGGGCTGAGCCTTGACGAAGCCTTAGATAAATAAGCTTAGGAGCTTTTATGCCAAAAATAGTATTTTTACCGCATCATGAAATCTGCCCAGAGGGTGCAGTGGTCGAGGCGGAAAAGGGTCAAAGTATCTGTGAGGCCGCGCTTAAAAACGGTCTTGATATCGAGCATGCCTGTGAGATGTCCTGTGCCTGTACTACCTGTCATGTACATATTAGAGAGGGCCTGGATTCTGTGCCTGAAGCCGATGAGTTAGAAGATGATTTCTTGGATAAAGCCTGGGGCTTAGATCCAGATTCGCGTCTTAGCTGTCAGGTGATGGTAGGTGAAGAAGATTTAGTGGTTGAGATCCCCAAGTACACCATCAATATGGTTTCTGAAAGACATTAATAGGAGCGGTTATGATTAAGTGGACTGATATAAATGATATTGCTATTGAGTTGGCAGACAATCATGAAGACATAGACCCAAAATATATTAATTTTGTGGATCTGCGCAATCTAGTACTCAGTATTGAAAATTTTTCTGATGACCCGGACCGCTGCGGTGAAAAAATCCTTGAAGCGATTCAAATGGCGTGGATTGAAGAG
>JAHEHM010000063.1 GCA_024644585.1 Porticoccaceae bacterium
TGAACTGTTCAACCCTGTTTTGAGCGAATGCCAGCATGTTCTGCAGCATTCATGCGAGGGAATAATTGAGAGTAAAATAGTAAGTTGACCTAAGCCACGCGAGCATGTACAAATAGCATGTTTTTTCAGAAATTCCCTGTCAATAATAATAATACAGATGTGTCAATTTGGCCTCTGATCGGTACAGGAAATCACGGAAAAAGGACATAATTATTAACCAAAAGGGGGAAGTTCATGAAACTTACCAAAATGAAAGTGGCTGTATTTTCTGCACTGGCAGTTCAAGCCGGCTTTATTGCAGAAACAGCTATAGCGCAGGATGGCCCAGCGCTGGAAGAAATTATTATTACCTCTACACGTCGTGAAACTGATGTTCAGGACGTGCCTTTAGCTGTAACAGCTCTGACAGGTGAAAGCCTGCAGGATCAGAACATTGAAAACCTGGAAGATTTAACCGGTGTTGTACCTAACGTACTGATTGCCGGTGGCAATGGTGGTACTACTTCTGGTTCATTCTACATGCGTGGTATTCCTAACGTTGGTGTTTACCTCGATGGTATCTGGCAGGTATCCAACAACGGTCTGCTGACGCGTGATTTCGTTGAACTTGACCGTGTTGAAGTACTGCGTGGCCCACAGGGAACCCTGTATGGTCGTGACTCTACCGGTGGTTCCATTCACATGCATTCCAAAGCACCAGCTGAAGATTTTGGTGTAACGCTGAATGTAGGTGCCGGTAATCTTGATCGCCGTGACATGATGGTTTCTGCTGACATTCCCATAGGTGACAATCTGCGCACCAAATGGACTCTGGGTAGCTACGATCAGGACGGTTGGGTAAAAAGTCTGAGCACTGGCGTTAATGCCGGCTGGCAAAACAGCGATGTGTTCCGTGCCGATATTCTCTGGACGCCAACAGATACGCTCAGCTTCCGCCTGATTCATCAGGAAGATGATCAGGTAGGGCAGCAGGCCCGTGTACAGTCAAGAATTGACTTTGATGTTGCCAGTGCGCAGGGCTTCCAGATGGGCATCGCCCAGGCGGTCGATATTGCCAGTGGCGGCAAGTTCAACCCCAGCTATGCACAGGCAGGTTATCCAGGTGGCCAGCTAGGCAGATATGAAAGCCGGCTTAAATCCACAGTGCCCAATGAGCAGTATCTGGATCAGACCACGCTGCATGCGGATTGGGATATCTCCGATACCATGCATCTGAAATATATGTACGGTGAAACTACTGTTGATGCCTCTATCTATAATGATTGGGGTGGTTCCGAATACAACATGTTCGTTAACTACGATACTTCGAAAACAGATTTACAAAGTCATGAGTTCCAGCTGACGGGTAACCTGTTTGACGGAAATGTGGATTATGTTGTTGGTTATTACTCCTGGGATCAGGAGTCGCGTAACCGTGGCACCGAATGGGCGTCCAATGACTGGACTTTCACCGATCCTTCCAATGGCACTGTGCAGACTCTGGATTTTGCCGATGTACTGGCAAGCCCTCAATGTAATGACACTCCCACAGAGCGAGGCTTTCCTCAATTTGGTGATAGCTGGCCTCAGCCTTGTGCATGGCTTCCTTACGGTTGGGCCGCAGCATTTTCCGGTCCTGGTTTTGCAGGCAACAGTTCCGACCGCTTGAATGGTCAAACCCAGGATGGTGATGCCATTTTTGGTGAGCTGACCTGGTATATCAACGATGGTTGGGATGTGACTGTTGGGTTCCGTCGTCATCAGCAGGATAACGTCGGTATTTCCATGTCTCCTGATCAACTGGCGGCCAATATTGCTGCCGGTATCACTGAGGCACGTCCATCCGAGCTTAATACCACCTATCAGGATCGGGGCAGGGCTATCGCCGGACCAGTAGACAAATTTAATCCAACCAGCTTTGAAGCTGATACCTGGCGCTTTGCGACCACTTATGACCTTACCGACGATATTATGATCTATGCTGGTTACAGTGAAGGTTTTAACTCCGGTGGTGTTTCACAGTATGAAGATGGTGTTGGTCCTGTAGAAATTTTCTATGATCCTGAAATTATCGAAAACTGGGAACTGGGTGTACGTGCAGACCTGCTTGATGGCTCGCTGCGTGCCAACGTCACCTATTTCAATACTGACTGGATAGGCATTCAGTATCTGGGGACAGTAATCGACCGTGCTACCGGCATTGAGGCAACAGAACTGGTGTTGCAGAATACTGCAAACGGTACTGCCGAGGGTGTTGAATTCGAGCTGACTTATCTGCCAACAGATAATCTGACCTTGAGTGCCAACCTGGGCTTCCTCGATACGGCTTATACAAGCATTAATCCAGGAGCGCCATTACCCAAGGACTCCGAGTTTGCCAGAGCGCCTGAAACCACCTACATGTTAAGTGCCCAATATGATTGGGAGAATGTTTTTGGTGGCTCTCTGATGACTCGCATCCAATCTAACTATTGGGATAGTTACTGGCGTGCTTCCACATTGGAGCTGCGTCAGAATTTCCAGGGTCTGGTGTCCGACTCTCCCGCCGGTGATCTATGGGTAACCAATGCCAGGGCTGTCTGGACGCCTAATGATGGTAATTATGAAATTACCCTTTGGGCCAATAACCTGACAGACGAGTACAACTTCAACTCCGGTTTCATGCACGGTGTTTGGCAGTTCGACTTTGCCACCGTTGACCGTCCACGTGAGTATGGTGTGACCTTTACAACTCGTTTCTAAGTTTTAGAACAGTTGTTGAAAAATGGAGGACTTCGGTCCTCCATTTTTTTTGCCTGTAGAAAAGCTAAATGCTTAAAGCTCAAAGTGTAAAGAAGGGTCAGGCGAGGACGGCTACACTTTTGATTTGGGCGAAGACCTGTTTGCCCGGAGTAATAGATGGCGCGGCCTGTTCCTGAGCACAGCAGAGCAAGCAGAACAGTTATTGTGATTAATATCTGTCAAAGGGAATTCATAGGGAGGTTTCCTACATAGTAGTCTTGAGTTTTCCAGAAAATTATATTCGTAGAAAATGAAGCGACCCCAAGGAGTGCCTTGCCAAGCTTGTTTAAATCAACAGGGCTCATCAGCAGCCAAGAAAGGACTATAGTAAAAAAAGTTACTAATATTAGTGCTGGAATTATCCGTCTTGCCCGTCGTACGTAGAAATTAGCAATACTAAAAACGCCATTTTCAATGTCTTCAATTAGCAAAGTTGTAATTAAGTAACCGCTAATTACAAAAAAATATCTACGCCAATGAAGCCTTCACTAAAAAGCTCAAATCCAGCATGGAAAAAAATAACAGGGACGACAGCAAGAGCACGCAAGCCGTCTATTTCAGGACGATATTTCATAGACGTAGTTCAGGAAGTCCTAACTTTGAAGATGTTGCAATATATAATTGTTCAAACGCTTATTCAAACGTATTCATCAATATACTTAAATGCAGCTTCGTATATTGGTGTCCTTTCCTTTAAATCGTGATTATTAAGACAGTGCGCAATACAGATTTAACTGTTTTGCACACTTTTATGACATATAGGATAGGTTACCTCAAAAGCTCAATGTAGATATAGAGTTTTAAGAATAAAGAAAGTATTAGAAAGGAATTATGATTAAAAGATGACTGTTTCAACAGCACTGCGTAGCTTATCAACACTCACATCAATATATCGCTGTTTAGTAGTCATACTACTATGACCTGCAAGTTATTGTATCACACGCACACTCACTCCTTTCTCACTTAGATTCGTAATAAACGTACGTCTACCACTATGACTGCTTGCGTTTACAACCCCAGCAGCTTCATACAACCCTCTAAATAAGTTTTGTATTGTTTGACTGCTGAACCCAGTACCTTTTTGGCTAGCAATCAAACAATCTGCTCTATCAAGCAGTAATTTGTACTTGCTGTAGTAATTAGTTATCTCTTTACGCAATGCTGAGCTAAGTATCACTGTTTGTGCTTTTTTACCTTTAGTCTGCCTGCTAGTCAGCAGTACTTCAGCTTTCACTTCCCACTTACCATCAATCTTATAAATCACATCACCCATCGTAAGTGCTGCTATCTCACATGCACGTAGCCCAGCTAGGTAGCTAAGCATTACTATCAATCTATTCCGTTCTGCGTGCTTGGTTGAGAATCGCCACCATTCGCCAGTCTTCAGTTTGATTCTGGCATGCCAGATTGAACCACCACCACGGTTGTAGAGGGTGACTTTGTTCTCAAGTATGGTGAAACTTTTTTGTGGCATGACACTAGTAAACACTCAATTGCATATCGATACAATGTGCCATGGGTGTGCCATGGGATTTACAGGGGAGGGGGAAATATAACTAATTGATATTATTGGAGAAATGGTGCCCAGAGGCGGAATCGAACCACCGACACGAGGATTTTCAATAGGCAGGGTCTTTATAACCATAATAATATCAATGAGTTATAACGGTGAATTGCAGA
>JAHEHM010000031.1 GCA_024644585.1 Porticoccaceae bacterium
TCAAGCTGTTGCCTTGACGCTGCTTAAATAAGCAATGACTGGCGATCTCACCCAGCGAACCTCCCAATTCTAAGCCCTGATGGACGCTAACCCAAGAGTCTGGCGTCAAGCCATCCAAACTAATTTTTGCATCGAATACATCGGGCTCAGACTCAGCCACTTGATGCTCCACTGGCTTGGAATCAACTAGGGGCTCTTTGTTATACGCTGGGGGATTGGTTTTAGCGTTTTTAGTACTTTCTTGTTGGGTTTCAGATACCAACTGCTGAAGGACCGGCTCGGCCTCACGACCTTCAGCTTGTGGCTTTTTTACAGGTTGTTCGCCCTCAGTTTTGGCGTTCTGAGGATTGGTGTTTTTTTTGGGTGATGGGCCATCTGGGCGAAAGGCTAAGGCTCTTAATAAAACCATTTCAAAACCCGCTTTGGCATCTGGCGCCAAGTCTAAATCTTTACGACCCAACAAACAGATTTGATAGAACAGTTGAACATCTTCTCTCGAAACGGCCTGAGCAATTTCCGCCAACTGTGAGTAATGACCCAGAGTTTTATCCACGGCCTCAGGTACCGTTTGCATAATCGCAACCTGATGCCAAAGGGCGAGTAAATCTGCTAAGACCATTTCATAATCTGGGCTTAGTTCGGCTATTTTATCCACCTCTGCCAATAACTGAGTACCCTCACCGGTAATCAGTGCGCGACAGATGTCTAGAGCAAAGCTGCGATCAATAGTGCCTAACATGGCATTAACATCTGACTCTGTAATCTCACCGCCACCATGGCCAATGGCCTGATCGGTCAAACTCAGTGCATCGCGCATACTGCCGTCAGCGGCTCTCGCCAATGACAGAACACCCTGCTCTTCACTGGGTAATTTCTCTTCATTGAGAACAAATTTTAAATGCTCAGCGATACGTTCAACACTTAAGTTCTTAAGATTGAACTGCAGGCATCGCGACAGCACAGTGATAGGAAGCTTTTGTGGATCTGTGGTGGCGAATAAAAACTTTACATGCTCAGGAGGCTCTTCCAGCGTTTTCAGCAACGCTGCAAAACTCGACTTAGAGAGCATATGCACTTCATCAATAAGATAGATTTTGTAACGCCCACGAGCCGGAGCATATTGCACATTATCCAGTAGGTCTCGCATATCATCGACACCGGTTCTAGATGCCGCGTCGACTTCCACGAGATCGATAAATCGCCCAGCGGCAATTTCTTGGCAGCTACTACAGACACCACAGGGTTTAGAAGTAACCCCTGTTTCGCAGTTAAGACACTTGGCTAAAATTCGTGCAATGGTAGTCTTACCCACACCTCGGGTACCGGTAAAGACATAGGCATGATGCAGGCGATCATTATCGAGCGCATTGATTAATGCTTGCAACACGTGCTCTTGCCCAACCATCTCTGAAAAATTGTTGGGGCGCCATTTTCGGGCAAGAACCTGGTAGCTCATAGCGGATTTCCAAAAGGTTTAAACACCCCATTATAGGTGTATATTTAAGCTCCGCAAGGCAACAATGGAGATGACCCCCAATAGCCACACCTCGGCACACAGAATAACTACTACCGTTGCTCCCTTCCGGGCCTGGCGGAGTTAATAGTCGTCTGTTGCGAGGGGACCAAAGGGGGCCACCATAGAAACGTTTTGAAGCGCGAGATTATGCGAGGTTTGCCGCTCAAGTGCAAGAACCAAAGCCACTCAAAACCAAAGCCGCTCAAAACTAAGGTTTAACTCAATCAAATTGTATTTTTTTTGCGGTTTATCCATATAATGATAGTAAGAATAAGGATATCGTGGATGCTATATAAAAAACTCTATTCAAAATCGGTTGCTCTATTAGCCATTACCGGGCTGATATTGACCCTATCAAGCTGTGGCGACTACCAGAGTAATGTTGAATCTGGCAATCGTGAGGGCACCCTACACTGGGGTAATGGCACCGAACCTCAGAGCTTGGATCCTCATATAGCGACTGGAGTGCCCGAGCATCATATTATCAGCTCGCTTATGGAAGGACTGGTTTATAAAGATGGCGAAACATTAGAGCCTCGACCCGGGGTTGCCAAATCTTGGGATATTAGTGCCGATGGTCGTGTTTATACTTTTTATTTGCGCCAAGATGCCCGCTGGTCGAATGGCGACCTGCACAATGCCCATGACTACGTTTGGTCCTGGTGGCGAGCATTGCAACCTGCCTTGGGTAATCTCTATGCTTACATGTATTTTCCGATTGCCAATGCAAAGGCCTATTACGATGGAGAGATTAACGACTTTAGTCAGGTGGGCGTAAAAGCATTAGATGATTATGTTTTACAGGTGACCCTAACTGAGCCTATCCCCTATTTTTTACAATTACTGGATCATTACAGTACCTATCCTGTTCATCGTGCAACAGTTGAAAAATTTGGTACGGCAGATCAGCGAGGCACTCGCTGGACCTTTGAGGGTAATATTGTTGGCAATGGTGCTTTTCAGTTAAAAGAATGGAAAATTAATCGACGTATTACCGTCGAGCGCAACCCACATTATTGGAATGCTGAAAATGTACGTCTAAATCAGGTGGTATTTTACCCTACCGAAAACGTCACCACCGAAGAGCGTATGTTTCGCGCCGGCCAGCTTCACTACAGTGGCATACCCTCTGATAAAATCCAGACCTACAGCCAATCAGATGACCCCTCTCTGCGCATACAGCCCTATCTAGGTGTCTATTTTTACCGACTTAATGTGGATAAACCCCAATTAAGCGATAAGCGTGTTCGTCGGGCACTGGGCATGACCATTAATCGCGATCAACTAGTCAGTCAGATCACCAAGGGCGGGCAGATACCTGCCTATGCTATTACGCCTCCAGGCACTATGGGCTATTACCCTGAAAGCGACTTAGCCTTCGATCCTGAGGGTGCTAAAAAACTATTGGCTGAGGCAGGCTACCCCAATGGTGAGGGGTTTCCTACCACAGAGATTTTATACAACACCAGTGAGGGGCATCGAAAAATTGCTGTTGCCCTGCAACAGATGTGGAAAAAGCATCTAAATATCGATGTGATATTGCTTAACCAAGAATGGAAAGTCTATTTGGACACTGTGAGTAATCATCATTATGAAATTGCCCGAGCAGGCTGGATTGGTGACTATGTGGATCCTAATAATTTCCTCGATATGTTTTTATGCAATGGTGGTAACAATCGCACCCACTGGTGCAACCCTGTATATGATCAAATTATTCTGCAGCAGGTTCCCAAAGCGCAAACTCATCAGCAACGCTTGGAGCTTTTTCAACAGGCGGAAAACATTTTATTAGACGAAATGCCGGTTATTCCCATTTATATTTACACCTCTAACAATCTAGTTCACCCTACAGTAAAGAATTTTGGTCGCAACATACTCAACCAAGCCAATTACCGAGAAATGTACCTTGAACCACAAAAGACTGAGGCCATAGACTGATGCTACGCTTTACTCTCAGCCGATTACTCCAAGCTATTCCGGTACTACTGGTAGTGATTTCTGTGACCTTTATGTTGATTCACAGCGCGCCTGGAGGGCCCTTTTCAGCAGAAAAAGCAGTGCCACCTGAGGTTGCACGAGCACTTGAGGCCCAATACAACCTTGACCAACCCCTTTGGCAGCAGTACATCAGTTATTTAGGTGATGTGATTCAGGGTGATTTTGGGCCCTCATTTAAATATTCAGGACGCACTGTGAACGAACTAATCGCCGCAGGCTTGCCCGTTACTGCTGAGTTGGCGCTCTATGCCATGCTAGTGGCGCTGATTATAGGTATTAGCGCTGGGGTATTTGCCGCTATAAGACCCAACACCATGCAAGACTACCTGCCAATGTCGGCGGCTATGCTGGGCATCTGTATGCCATCTTTTTTATTGGGGCCAATATTGATTCTTGTGTTTGGTATTCATCTCGAGTGGCTACCAATTTCTGGCTGGGGCGATATTCCCGGCGATAAAATACTCCCAGCGATTACATTGGGCACTGGTTATGCTGCCTATATAGCTCGTCTGTCCCGTGGCGGTATGTTGGAAGTCTTATCTCAGGATTATATTCGCACGGCCAGAGCCAAGGGCTTATCTGAAAGACTGATTATCTGTAAGCACGCATTGCGCGGAGGTCTAATCCCAGTAATTGCCTTCTTGGGGCCTGCCTTTGCCGGTTTATTAGGCGGCTCTTTTGTGGTTGAAACCATTTTCCAAATACCCGGCCTAGGGCGCTTTTATGTGACCTCTGCATTTAACCGTGATTACACCATGATTCTGGGGATGACCATATTTTTCGCTGGGCTTATTATTGTCTTTAATTTAATTTCGGACATGATTGCTCTGTGGCTCAACCCTAAACTCCGTCAACAGGCACGAGGAGGACAGGCATGATAGATCCTTCTCAACCTACGCTAAAGGGCAGCTCACTATGGCTTGATGCCTGGATTAAACTGGGTAAAAACCGGCTCGCTCTATCGGGCTTGGTAATCCTTTTGTTTTTGATTGTTGTTTCGTTGTTGACCCCATGGATTGCTCCCTATAGCTACGAAGAACAGAACTTAATGTTAGGCGCTACCGCCCCTTCTGCGGCGCATTGGCTGGGTACTGATATCTTTGGGCGCGATATGCTTACCCGTATTATGTACGGCGGTCGTGTGTCCTTAATGGTAGGTTTTATTGCCACAGCCGTCGCCTTGGTCATTGGTATTCTTTGGGGTGCCATTGCCGGCTTTGTTGGTGGCCGTTTAGATGCCGTCATGATGCGCATTGTGGATATCATGTATGCCCTGCCCTTTATGATTTTTATTGTATTGTTAATGGTGGTCTTTGGGCGCAATATTTTACTGTTATTTGTCGCTATAGGTGCAGTGGAATGGCTAACCATGGCACGTATTGTTCGCGGCCAAGTGATGACGCTGCGCAAACAGGAATTTGTCGAAGCGGCCTATTCTATGGGGCTTTCTAAGTGGGCGATTATTCGTCGTCATATTATTCCTAATACTCTGGGCCCGGTGATTGTTTACACCACATTAACTATTCCCAGCGTGATGTTACTTGAGGCTTTTTTAAGCTTTTTAGGGCTGGGTATTCAGCCGCCGCAAAGCTCATGGGGACTGCTGATTAATTATGGTGTTGAAACCATGGAAGAATATCCTTGGTTGCTGATCTTTCCAGGTATTACCCTGTCACTAACACTGTTTGCGCTTAACTTTCTTGGCGATGGTTTACGAGATGCGCTAGACCCTAGAGCATCAAAGGATTAAGGCACAGTCTATGGCACTTTTAGATGTTAAGAATTTATCCATTTCATTTCACACTAGACATGGTGAGACTAAGGCCGTGGACAATGTGAGTTTTTCAGTGGAGTGCGGTGAAACCTTAGCCATTGTGGGTGAATCAGGCTCGGGTAAATCAGTGACCTGCTACAGCCTATTAGATTTGCTGCCTAAACCGCCGGCAGTGATTGAAAGCGGTAGCGCAAATTTTGATGGCGTTGATTTGTATCAGTGTAGCAACCAGCAAATGCAGCAGTTTAGAGGCAATGATATTGCCATGATATTCCAAGACCCAATGACCTCTCTAAATCCGTTTTTAACGATTGGCGAGCAACTCATTGAGCCGCTAATCTATCATAGCGATAGTTCACAGCAAGTCAGTCGTAACGCGGCCAAACAAGAGGCTATCGCCCTGCTCGATGAGGTGGGTATTATTAATCCTGAGGATCGCTTTGATAGCTATCCTCATGAATTTTCTGGCGGTATGCGCCAACGGGTTATGATCGCTATGGCGCTAATCAATAAGCCTCGGCTATTGATCTGTGACGAGCCTACAACAGCCTTGGATGTCACCATTCAGGCGCAGATTCTTAAACTGATTAAAACACTGCAAAAAAATCGTGATGTTGCGGTTATTTTCATCAGTCATGACTTAGCTGTGGTGGCTGATATTGCGGATAAAGTATTGGTCATGTGTGACGGCAAAACTGAGGAGCAAAACCGCACCCAAGAGGTGTTCCAAAACAGCAGCAATCGCTACACAAAGGCACTTTTATCAGCCATTCCCACTGGGGCAAAAACTACAAAAAGCTTGGCTCAAGATGGCTCGCCACTGTTGCAGGTCGAGCAGGTTAAAACCTACTTTACTGACTTTACTAATTCCTCAGAAAAGGTTGTGAAAGCGGTAGATGATGTTTCCCTTAGCCTACAAAAAGGTGAAATTTTAGGTCTTGTGGGTGAGTCGGGATCAGGTAAGTCGACTCTTGGGCGCTCTATATTACAACTAGCACCATTGACTGCGGGCACTGTGCGTTTTGCCGGCACTGAGCTGTCAGCATTGCAACCTAGTCAACTGATTCCATGGCGCCGAAAATTACAGATGATCTTTCAGGATCCCTATGCCTCGCTAAATCCGCGCATGACGGTTTACCAAACCCTTGCTGAACCTTTGCTTTACCACGGTTTGGCCAATAAAAAATCGGTGGCCAAGCAGGTGGAGCAGCTAATGGATGATGTGGGCTTGGCTCGATCCAGTGTTCTCAAATATCCTCATGAGTTTTCAGGTGGTCAGCGACAACGGATTGCCATTGGACGCGCCATTGCGACCGAACCAGAATTTATTATTGCCGACGAACCGGTTTCAGCGCTGGATGTCACTATTCAGGCGCAAATTTTAGATCTTATTTTAGAGCTGGTTAAACAGCGCGATTTAACCATGCTGTTCATTTCCCATGATCTGTCTGTGGTTCGTAAAATTTGTGACCGAGTGGCCGTTATGCATCAGGGGAAATTAGTTGAAGAGGCTGCAACTGAAACCCTTTGGGCGAATCCTGAAATGGATTATACCCGCAGCTTACTCAGTGCCATTCCAGCCACTAACCTAAGCTAAATTAAAATGGCCTAGCCTAGGAGAGACAAATACCTGTGCCTCTTAGGCCGCAGTAACCATTGGGGTTTTTGGCAAGATACTGTTGATGGTAGTCCTCTGCATAGTAAAAGCTTGGCGCTTGACGAATTTCACTGGTAATTTCACCGTAGCCCCTTTCTTGAAGCAGATTTTGCACAGCTTCAGCCGATGCCAATGTCTGATCTAAATGATTCTGATTAGTGCAGTAAATGGCCGATCTATACTGAGTTCCTCTGTCATTGCCCTGACGCATGCCCTGAGTGGGATCATGAGATTCCCAAAAGACTTTCAATAATGCTTGGAAACTAATTTGCTCGGGATCATAAACCACTAACACCACTTCGGTATGCCCTGTAAGACCAGAACAGACTTCATCATAGGTTGGATTTGGGGTAAAACCACCAGCATAGCCAACGGCGGTTGAAACCACCCCTTGCTGTTGCCAAAAGCGGCGCTCAGCGCCCCAAAAACAGCCCATTGCAAATACCGCTTGCTGTAAATTATCCGCAAATGGGGGTTGAATAGACTGGCCAGTGACATAATGGTTATGCACAACTGGAATAGGCTGATCTCGACCGGGTAAGGCATCCTCGGCTGAGATCAGGGGGTTTTTATAAGGGTTGCTTTGAAACATGGGTCATTTCTCAGAAAACATGAGTTCTGTCTACTGCTGAGCCATGTATACAGATCATGTTTTACAGCTGACTGAGACCCAGTTCGAGATCATCTTGAATATCACCCAAATCTTCTAGGCCAACAGCAATTCGAATTAAACCCTGTTCGATACCGGCATCAGCAAGTGACTCATCGCTAAGTCGACCATGGGTGGTAGTTGCCGGGTGAACAATCGTGGTTTTTGCATCGCCCAAATTTGCCGTCAGAGACAGCATCTGGGTAGCATCAATCACTTTCCATGCGGCCTCTCGACCCCCTTCAACCACGAAGGAAACCACTGCACCAAAATCCGTTTGTTGTTTTTTTGCCAAACTATGGCCTGGATGATCAGGCAATCCGGCAAAAAACACCTTAGTAACTTTTGAATGCTGTGACAGCCATACAGCCAAGGCATTGGCACTGGCCGAATGCGCCTTCATTCTGAGACTGAGCGTTTCTAAGCCTTTGAGGAATATCCAAGCATTAAACGGGCTCATAGTAGGACCGGCGGCTCGTAAGAAACCCTGTACCTGATCCATTAGTTGCGCACTTCCAAGAACAGCGCCACCTAGGGCTCTGCCCTGCCCATCAATGTATTTGGTCGCTGAGTGAACCACAATATCGGCACCCCATTGAAGCGGCTTTTGTAATACCGGAGTGCAAAAACAGTTATCCACTACCAACAGCGCCTGAGCCTGCTTAGATATTTGGCTTAAGGCCTCAAGATCTGCAATTTCAGACAGTGGGTTAGACGGTGTTTCACAGAAGAACATCTTAGTATTAGGCTGAACCGCGGACTGCCATGCGGTAAGATCCGTCAGCGGCACATAGGTGACTTCAACACCAAATTTGGTGATGTATTTATCCATCAAAATGCGCGTGCTGCCAAACACATCCCGTGAACAAATAATATGATCGCCTGTTTCAAGCAGTGCCATGATAACCGCCAAACTAGCCGCCATACCCGATGAGGTAGCCACAGCCTGCTCTGCTTCCTCCATCAGTGCAAGACGTTGCTCAAAGCTTCTTACCGTGGGATTGGTGTAGCGCGAATAGACATTTGCTTCTATTTCATTGCTAAAACTTTTGGCTGCCACCTCAGCACTTTCAAATACATAACTCGATGTCAGAAAAAGAGCCTCTGAGTGCTCATTTTCATGGGTAGGCTCGTACCCACCCCGTATGGCGTTAGTATCCTGATGAAATAGCTTATCTTTATTTTTCATTTAGCCATTGTACCTAATTATAAAAATCAACTGACACTATTATTATGAATGCCAATAACTGATTCTTTTTTGTTGTCTTTTTTAACTTTATTTTTATGCTTAGCATCATCATTGCGCAGGGCATGAATATGATTCAAATAGGACTCATCCACATCACCGGTAACATAGTCGCCATCAAATACTGAACAATCAAAACGCTTAACCTCAGGGTTACCCTCAGTTCCTGAGGCAATAAGATCATCAAGGTCTTGATAAACAATCCAGTCAGCACCAATGATATCGCCTACCTCATCGTCTGTTCGACCATGGGCAATCAATTCATCAGTGGTGGGCATATCGATACCATATACATTAGGATAACGAACACCGGGAGCAGCGGAAACCATAAACACTTTTTTGGCGCCAGCTTCTCTGGCCATTTGGATGATTTCTTTAGAAGTCGTGCCTCGCACAATTGAGTCATCAACTAAGAGAACATTTTTACCCGCAAACTCAAGTTTGACGGCATTGAGTTTTTGACGCACAGACTTCTTGCGTTCTTTCTGGCCGGGCATAATAAAGGTTCGACCAATATAACGGTTTTTCATAAAGCCTTCGCGAATCTTAACACCTAAACGTTCGGCAAGTGCCTGAGAGGAAACGCGACTGGTATCCGGTATCGGGATCACCACATCGATATCATGATCGGGCTTTTCTCGCAGTATCTTGTCTGCTAGCTTTTCGCCCATTCGCAGTCGACACTTGTAGACTGAAATATTATCCATAATTGAGTCTGGTCTAGCGAAATAAACATGCTCAAATATACAGGGCGATAACTGTGGATTTTCTGCACATTGTTTTAGGTGTAAGTTGCCTTTGATATCGACAAATAATGCTTCACCGGGCTCAAGGTCGCGGATCAAATCAAAGCCAAGACTATCAAGAACCACAGATTCAGAGACCACGGCATATTCATCGCCCTGATCCGTGTGACGAACACCAAAGCATAGCGGACGTATACCATTCGGATCACGAAATGCGAACATACCATAATTGGCAATAAGACCTACCACGCCATAGGCGCCGCGACAGCGTTTATGGACCTCAGAAACTGAGGCGAAAATATCTTCACTGGTTGGCTCTAATTTGCCTCTTACCTGTAATTCGTGAGCAAACACATTTAGCAATACTTCAGAATCAGAGTCTGTATTCAGATGTCGAAGATCGGTACGGAAAATATGCTCTCGCAACTCGTCGGCATTGGTTAGGTTGCCGTTATGGGCAATGCAAATTCCGTAGGGGGAGTTCACATATAACGGCTGAGCCATTGCTGGGCCGGAACTGCCTGCCGTGGGATATCGGCAATGCCCCACACCAAAACGCCCCACAAGACGCAGCATATGACTGCGACGAAAAACGTCTCGCACAAGCCCTTCACCTTTGCACTGGTGCAATTCACCATTGCTGTCAGTGACCATGCCAGCCGCATCCTGTCCTCTATGCTGCAATATGGTTAGTGCATCATAAAGCTCTAAGTTAACGTCTGAAGATCCTGCTATTCCTACAACACCACACATGATTTACATCCAACCAGTTAGTAAATTTTTAATATCATTTGCCGCTTCTCTACCCCAGCCTTCAAAACTTTGAAACACTGGAATAAGCGAGGATTCTTGCCACCAGGGATCCTGCTCCACTGGAATAGCTTTTGGTAATGCAATGACTAGCGCTAAAACAACGATTAGTCCCCTAAATACACCAAATACTAGGCCTAATGTTCTATCCGTACCGCCGAGTCCGGTCGAAGACACAAGTTTTCCTAGTAAAAAATTCAGTACAGCGCCTAATAATAGGGTTGCAACAAACAGTCCACCCCAGGCAGCCAGCTGTCTTAGCGAAGCCAATTCAATAAAGTTTACCAACAGGGCGGCGGCGGCTTCGCTAAAAGTCATTGCTACCACAAATGCGGCTACCCAAATGACTAGCGACATGGCTTCTTTAACAAACCCGCGGACTAGGCTTATCAGGCCAGAAATAGCAACAATCACTGCAATACCTGTGTCTGCAACTGCAATATCCATAACCAACTACCTATTGGGACATGTATTTTAAAACAATCGAGTCTGTTGCCAATAATTTATCGATCTCAACTTTATCGGAAATAGCGCTTTGTCGATCGATTTTAGGTCCAATATATACCCGATGAAAAACACTCTTTTGGATCTTCACCGTTTTTAAAAACGTTTTGTATTGTTTGGCGAGCAATGTTTGCTTGAGTTGTTTAGCTGCGCCTTGATCTTCATAGCTACCCACCTGAAGATACCAACGCTGAGGAAACCCAGACTTATCCAAACCATGATACTGGGTATCCGTTTCTTTCACCGGTTGCAACCGACTCACATCAAAGACTTTATCGACTTCTGAGCTATCTTTAATCTCAGCAGGTCGCTTGGCCGTGACAATTTTAACGGCATCAATGGATGGCGCAGGAGGAATTAAACTACTGCGATCAATTTTGTGGGGGTCAGTGAAGTCGAGTAACAATGGCAGCAAGATAACGCCCATTGCACCGAGCACAATTGCGCCGACAATTCGCTGCTTTAGCCCATCACTCACTTTCAACCTCCATTGAAATAAATTCTAATACTTTTGCTACCGTATGAAAGGAACCAAACACTAATACAGTGTCAGTTTCATCGGCTTTTGAAACTGCCGACCTAAACGCCGAATCAACGGATTCACAAAGCATGCCTTGACCACCGGCATTGTATAACAGTTTTAACAAGGATTGTCCTTTTGCAGCACGAGAAATACCTGCTAATTCAGCAATAAACCAATAATCGATCTGTGAATGTAAATTTGCAACCATTGACTGCCAGTCTTTATCTTCTAAAACAGAAGCGACAGCAATGGTTTTTCCCGGTCTATCCTTTAGACTTTCGGCCAGTTTTAAAGCGGCCGCAGGGTTATGTGCAACATCCAAAATAATTGGAATTGATTGATATTCCGCCTGCTGTTGGCGCCCTACAATGGGGACATTTTGCAATGCACTCTGACAGATTTCACTGTCTAACGAGCAACCCAGACTGGTAAGCGCCTGTAGGGCGATGGTTTTATTAACCGCTAGGAGACCTTGATTGGCGATCTTATCCACCGATATTAGCTGATTATCAGCCGCGCAAAGATTCACAGCAAACTGCTGATTTTGCGCCCTATAATCGAAATCTTGGCCAATCCACAAAGCATCCGCTTTAGTGCTTTCAACGAGTTGTGCAAAATTGTCAGGATAATTAGACTCACCAATAATTAACGGCTTTCCTGCGCGAGCAATACCTAGTTTTTCCTTAGCAATTTTAGCTCTTGTGTTGCCTAGCCACTGCTGGTGGTCGAGGTCCACACTGGTTAATACGGCTACATCAGCGTCGATAATATTAGCCGCATCCAAGCGACCGCCCAAGCCCACTTCTAGGAGGGCAATTTGCGGTGCTTTCTGAGTAAAAATAATTAGTGCCGCTAGGGTATTAAATTCGAAATAAGTCAGTGAAACATCGTCTCTTAAGGACTCAATAAGCTCGAATGCAGCAACGATACAGGCGTCATCAACTGGCTGGCCATTAAGGCAGATTCGTTCGTTATAAACTAAAAAATGAGGGGAGGTAAAGCTACCCACCGAATAACCATGGGCTAAGAGGACGGCTTGCATACTGGCAATACAAGAACCTTTGCCGTTAGTGCCAGCCACAGTAATTATCTGACTTGTAAAAGGCGTTGAAGAATCAGTGGACTGAAACCTTTTCCAAACTATATCGACCCGCTCTAAACCCAGCTCAATTTCACTGGGGTGCCTGCTTTCCAGCAGGCTTAACCATTCCGCTAAGGAGCGGTTAGTCATTAGCGGGTTCTGGCTGACCTGTTAACTTGGATAGAATACTGCCCAGACGATCACGCATTTCATGGCGACTGATAATCATATCAATATGGCCTTTTTCCAAAAGGAATTCACTTCTCTGGAAACCTTTAGGTAGTTTTTGGCGAATTGTCTGCTCGATAATATTAGGACCCGCAAAACCTGCTCGCGCGCCTGGCTCTGCGACATTGAGATCACCCAGCATAGCCAAACTTGCAGAAACACCACCATAAACGGGGTCTGTCATTACAGAGATATAGGGCACACCGGCAATTTTTAAACGCTCTAAAACCGCGCTAGTTTTAGCCATTTGCATCAACGAGATAAGTGCTTCTTGCATACGTGCGCCACCGGTTGCGGCAAAGCATACGAAAGGAATTTTTTGCTCTAGCGCTAGGGTCGCAGCCTGGGTAAATTTTTCACCCACGGCGTAGCCCATAGAGCCACCATGAAAGGCGAATTCAAAGGCACAGGAAACGATAGGCATTGAATGAAGCGAACCAGACATGGCCACTAGGGCATCTTTTTCACCGGTCTTCTTTTGGGCATCGGTTAATCGATCTTTGTATTTTTTAACGTCTTTAAAACGCAGTCGATCGATTGCAACAATATCAGCACCAATTTCTTGCCTACCCTGCTCATCGAGAAACAGGTCCAGACGACGACGGGCACCAATACGCATATGGTGGCCACATTTGGGACAAACATCTTGGTTGCGTTCAAGCTCTGGTCGGTAAAGAGGCGCCGCACATTTAGGGCACTTTTTCCACAAGCCCTCAGGAACAGCGCTCGATTTATTGTTGTTTGATGATGCAGGACCCGAGGGTCGAATGCGTTTGAGCCAATCCATCAATTTACCTTTTAAACAGTTAGCCAATAATTGCTAATCAATTATCAGAAATTTTGCCTATTCTATCACGAGAAAAGCCTCATCGATAAGCCAAAGGCGAGTAAAAATTACACTTTTTAATATTTAGCTTATTTTTTTTGCTTCATTAATGAATGCTTTAACTTTTTGTGGGTCTTTAACCCCTGGGCTAGACTCAACGCCACCACTAACATCTACCATATAGGGGCTAGTCATTGCCACGGCTTGGTTAACATTTTCTGCGGTTAAGCCGCCGGCAAGAATTAATTGATAATCGGTAGTGGTAGGCAAACGACTCCAGTCAAAACTATGCCCTGTGCCGCCATAGAGATCATCACTCCAAGCATCAAATAAAAACCCACCCTCGGCGCTGTAGGCAGCAACTTCGGCATTAATATCTAAACCCTCGCGCATGCGCACAGCTCGGATAAATGGGAAATTAAACTGGTGACAAAACGCTGGGGTCTCATCGCCATGGAACTGAATAAAATCAGGTTTAACCTGCTCAATCACCTGTTTTACTAGTGATTCACTGGGATTAACCAGAAGCACAATAGCTAAGCAGTCGCTGGTTATCGAGGCGCGTATTTTTGCCGCCTGTTCAAGATTGACGTAGCGCGGGCTTTTCTCATAGATCACTAGACCTAGGGCGTCAGCGCCGTATTGCTGTGCCATCTGTGCCTGTTCAGGACTGGTAATACCACAAATTTTTACACGAACTGTCATCGCTTACTCTTCTATATTATTTAATGCTGCAGGTAAAAAAACTGGACCCTTAGCGAGCCTGGGCAATCCAAATGTAGCCGGATAATCTACCGCGACTAAATAGAGTCCATTGGGGGCAGCCGTTGCGGCACTCTTACACCGATCACCCTGCGCCAATAAGGTTTGAATCCATAGGGGCTGCTGGCGAGCTGTGCCCACTTCTAAAAGAGAGCCTACTATATTTCGCACCATATGCAATAAAAAAGCATTAGCAGTAATTTCAAATATCACTAAATTACCACGGCGAAAAACCTTCGCCTGATGAACATTGCGATAGGGAGAATTTGACTGACAGCCTGATCCACGAAAAGCCGAAAAATCTTGTTCGCCTAGCAAATACTCACAGCTCTCTTGCATTAGCGAAATATCTAGTGGCTTTTTTACCCAGGTGACGGCACTGGACATAATCGCCGGCCTAGTTGGGCTGTTATCAATGACATAACGATAGGTTCTGGCTCCTGCACTAAAGCGCGAGTGGAAATCTTGAGTTATTTTATCGGCCCAAATTAACGCGATACTATCGGGTAACTGACTATTGGCACCCTGCACCCAGCTGTAGCCACTGCGTTCAGCCGCGGTATCAAAATGTATTACCTGATGACTGGCATGCACGGCGGTATCCGTGCGCCCTGCACAGTGAATAACTACAGGGCAATTAGCCACATAACTCAGCGCTGTTTCGATTTCTTGCTGTACAGAGGGGCTATGTTTTTGGCGTTGAAACCCACAGAAATCTGCACCCTGATATTGAACAATAGCCGCGTACCTAGTTATACCCGAGGGCAACTGTTGCCCCTCAGGTATTTTGCAACCCTCTGTATAAATCCAATCAGTCACAGGCTTATCCATTAACTAGGTTTCAATGCTATCGAGTATTTCACGGGCTTTTGCCTTACCCTGTTTATCTGCTTCACTAATAATTTCTTCAAGGATAGATTGAGCGCTTTCGATATCACCCATTTCTATGCACAGTGAGGCCATATCGAGCTTAATTTGTAGCGGGTCAATTTCCAAGGTATCTTCTTCAAAAGAAACTGGCTCAAAGTCTTTTGCTAATGGCTTAGCCGGGTCACTGTCTTCACTTAACTGCGCCTTTAACTCATCGAGCCCCGGCAAATTCATAGCTATTTCGGCAGGCTCCTGATCTTCATCTGACGCCGGTGGTTTATCTTTAGCTTCCCCCTTAGTGGGCTGTTCGACAGCGGCAGTGAACACATCATCCTGATCATCACCTTCGGCAAAGGGCCCATCAAGCACTGATTCGGCTAATGAATCCTCAGAGGACTGAGAAGACGAATCATCCCGAGACTTGCGTTTACTGCGATTGATAATAATTGCTATCAATATAGCCGCTACAAAAAACCATAGATCAACCGGTAGCTGCTTTAGCTTGGCAATAGTTTGGTTTGCATCCTGTGATTTTAACTGCGCCAAAAACTGCTCGAGCTGATTAACCGGCTCAAGCTGAACAGGCTGACTAATGTCTTTGTGTTTAACTTGAGTCGGCTGAATTGATGGCGGCTCAACTACCACTTCTGGCGGCTTATCTTCGACAGTGTTCTCGATTAATAACATCGATTCATCCGCTATCACATCATCAACGGGTAGCTCTTCTAGCTCAGTATTGGGTAGCTGTGATGCTGTCTGCGGTTCAACAACTAACAGGTTTTCTTGAGGCTTTTCATTCACTTCAACTTCAACCGCAACTATAGCCTCAACTTCAGCCTCGACCTCAAGCAGACCCTTATCCACCGGCAGATCATCAACAGTTGTATTCTGTTTTTGCACCGGCTCTTTTGGCATTAGTTCTGCTGGTTTCACCGACTGCACTGCAATGGGATCAAGCTGAGGAATACTAAGACTAGAATTTTCTGCAGAGACCACAACTTCTGATGCTTTAGTCACGGCAAGAGTAGCAGGAAAGGTAACCACCGAGCCCTCAATGAGCTTGGTACTATCAGCCTCTAAAAAGGCTTCAGGGTTGTGCTCGTAAACAGCATCCATGGCCTGCGCCATGGCCATACCCTGAGGACGCAACCGCAGGGCAACATTCCATAATGTGTCACCTATCACCACAGTATGGCTTGGCTGAATAGGTTTAACCTGTATGGCTTGGGCGACCCCATCGCTTTCATTCGCGACCACAGAACAACCCAGAGACATAATAACGGCAAATGCAATCGACTTGCTAAGCGAAATAGCGCCTGTCCAACCTGATCTAAATGCCCTTATCTGTCTCATTGTTTTTCTCATTGTGAGTTCGATTAATTACCGCTCAACCAAAATTCTCAGCATACGGCGCAATGGCTCAGCAGCACCCCATAATAACTGATCACCTACGGTAAATGCCGAAAGGTATTGATCACCCATATTCATCTTGCGCACGCGCCCTACTGGAACCTGAAGGCCACCGGTAACTGCGGCTGGTGTTAGGTGCTCAACGGATGCCTCTTTAGTATTTGGCACAAATTTCGCCCACTGATTGGCTTCTGCTAGCATTGACTCGATTTCGTCCATAGGAACATCCTGAGTCAATTTAATCGTCAGCGCCTGACTGTGACAGCGCATAGCACCAATTCTCACGCAGAGGCCGTCTAAGGGAATAGGGTTACCCTCTAAACCAAGAATTTTGTTGGTTTCAGCCTGATTCTTCCACTCTTCTCTACTCTGGCCATTTTCAAGTTGCGAATCAATATAGGGCAGTAGGCTTCCCGCTAGTGGGTAACCCCAATTATCTACAGGAAAGCTATCAGAACGCAGGGTATCGGTTACCTGTCGATCAATATCAAGTATAGCCGACGCAGGATTAGCTAAACTCTCTGCCACAGTTTGCTTGATAACACCCATCTGAGAAATTAGTTCACGCATATTTTGCGCACCAGCGCCCGAAGCCGCTTGGTAGGTCATTGAACTAGCCCATTCCACTAAGTTGGCATTAAATAAGCCACCCAGAGCCATGAGCATTAGGCTGACAGTACAGTTACCGCCAATATAATCTTTTACGCCGTTGGCCAAGCCATCCTCAATCACCTTTGAGTTAACTGGGTCGAGGACAATAATAGAATTCTCTTGCATACGCAGTGCTGAAGCAGCATCAATCCAATACCCCTGCCAGCCACTGTTGCGTAACTCTGGATAGACTTTCTTGGTAAAATCGCCGCCTTGGCAGGTGACGATAATATCCATCTTCGCTAGTGCTTCAATATCAAAAGCACTTTGCAGCAGTGGCGTTTCAACACCCACATCGGGACCTTTTTGACCTGCCTGTGAGGTGGTAAAGAATATGGGCTCTATATCTTTAAAATCCGATTCTTCACGCATACGCTCCATTAACACTGAGCCCACCATGCCTCGCCAACCTATAAAACCTGTTTTTTTCATTGTATAAACCTTTTCGATCTTTGTTTCTAAAATTATTTACAGCGCAGCAACCACTGCATCACCCATTTCAACTGTGCCCACTAGCTTGCAGCCTTCAGTTTGAATATCTGCGGTTCGCAACCCGCTATCCAATACCGAACTCACCGCTTGCTCAATAGCCATAGCCGCTTCTGGCGCACTCAGCGAATATCTAAGCATCATCGCCACTGACAAAATAGTTGCCAACGGGTTGGCTATAGATTGACCTGCAATATCCGGTGCTGAACCATGACAGGGCTCATACATACCGCCGCCATTCTTGTCTAATGATGCCGATGGCAACATACCAATTGAGCCGGTTAGCATAGCCGCTGTGTCCGATAAAATATCGCCGAACATATTGCCAGTAACCACCACATCAAACTGCTTAGGGTTCATTACAAGCTGCATAGCCGCATTGTCGACATACATATGACTTAATTCAACTTCGGGATAATCAGCCGCCATATCGCTAATTACTTCACGCCAAAGGACGGTGGCTTCCAAGACATTGGACTTATCCACTGAGCATAGACGCTTATCGCGAACCATGGCTGCCTCAAAAGCCATTTTACCAATACGGCGTATTTCTGATTCGTTATATTTATAAGTGTTATAGCCCTCGCGCTGACCATCTTCAAGGGTTCGTATACCTCTTGGTTCACCAAAATAGATACCACCCACTAATTCACGAACAATCAAGATATCTAAACCAGAGACAAATTCTGGCTTTAACGATGAAGCATGCGCTAACTGCGGATACATAATCGCTGGCCGCAAATTACCAAATAAGTCTAACTCTGAACGAATAGTTAACAGGCCTTTTTCTGGGCGCAAATGACGTTCGACATCATCCCACTGAGGTCCACCCACAGCACCTAACAAAATCGCATCAGACTGGCGTGCCTTATCCAAGGTTTGTTGAGGACAGGGTGACCCCATTGCATCCAACCCAGCACCACCCAAGTGGGCGTAATCCAGCTCAATACCCAAGCTGAACTTTTCGTCTACACGCTGCAAGACTTTGACCGCCTCGGCGACAATTTCCGGGCCTATGTTGTCACCCGGCAAAATTAGTACTTTTTTACTCATTATTTAATTGCTCCAAATACCCAAGGCTGACTAGCTTGCCTAGTTTTTTCATAATCTTTAATTGCATCTGCTGATTGCATAGTAAGGCCTATTTCATCCAAACCCTGAACTAAGCAGTCTTTACGAAATGCATCAATTTCAAAATCAAAACTTTCGCCATTGGGACGAATAACCTTTTGAGAGACTAAATCAATGGTTAATTGATAGCCCTCGACGGCGTTCATCTCTTTGAACAAAACATCAACCTGCTGCTCGGTTAAAATCACCGGCAAAAGACCATTCTTAAAACAGTTGTTATAAAAAATATCGGCATAACTGGGTGCAATAATGGCTCTAAATCCATAGTCTTCCAAGGCCCAGGGTGCGTGCTCTCGGCTCGAACCACAGCCAAAGTTTTTTCTTGCCAATAAAATAGAAGCGCCCGCATAGCGCGGCTTATTGAGAGGAAAATCTTTATTGACCGGGCGATGACTACAGTCTTGCCCGGGCTGACCCTCATCTAAATAACGCAACTCGTCAAACAAATTAGGACCAAAGCCACTGCGTTTGATGGATTTCAAAAATTGCTTGGGGATAATCATATCGGTATCAACATTAGCGCGATCCATTGGACCAGCGATACCACTGTGCTGTGTAAATGCCTTCATGACTGCTCTCCCGAAAAAGTTCTAACGTCCACAATATGACCCGTAATAGCCGCAGCTGCAGCCATCTCTGGGCTCATTAAATGGGTGCGACCGCCATTGCCCTGTCGCCCCTCAAAATTGCGATTTGAAGTAGAGGCACAGTGTTCACCAGCCCCTAATTTATCGGCATTCATGGCCAAGCACATGGAACAACCAGGCTCTCGCCAGTCCAGACCCGCTGCAGTAAATATCTTATCCAAACCCTCGGCTTCTGCCTGTTCCTTAACCATTTGCGAACCGGGAACCACTAAGGCCTGTTTAACCGATGATGACACTCTGTGCCCCTCGACAATCTTTGCCGCAGCACGCATATCTTCAATACGAGAATTGGTGCAGGAGCCAATAAACACTCTGTCCACATAAACTGAGGTAATAGGAGCCCCACCTTCAAGGCCCATATACTCTAGGGCACGCTCTACACCTTTTTGCTTAACCTCATCAGTCTGATCTTCCACTTTGGGAATATTAGCTGTCACTGGCACTACCATTTCCGGAGATGTTCCCCAGGATACCTGTGGCGCAATAGCATTACCGTCAATACTGACTTCAGTATCAAATACCGCATCAGCATCACTGACTAAGGTTCGCCAATACTCCGCCGCCTGCTCAAACAGTTCGCCGCTGGGCATAAACTGACGACCCTTACAGTAATCCACTGTCTTTTCATCCACTGCCACTAGACCTACACGAGCGCCAGCTTCAATAGCCATATTACAGACCGTCATTCGTCCTTCGATAGACATCTCTCTAAATACCGAGCCCGCAAATTCAATGGCATGGCCATTGCCACCCGCTGTGCCTATTTCAGCAATAATAGCCAAAACCACATCCTTGGGTGTCACACCAGCACCGAGCTCACCATCCACAGTAACGCGCATGTTTTTCATCTTTTTAGTCACTAGACATTGTGAGGCCAAAACATGCTCTACTTCCGAAGTACCTATACCATGAGCCAAACAGGCTAATGCACCATGAGTTGCCGTATGCGAATCACCACAGACCACGGTAAAACCCGGCATGGTAGCGCCAAGCTCAGGGCCCATCACATGAACAATGCCCTGCCCCATTTCGTTCATCTTAAATTCCTTGATGCCAAAATGATCACAGTTATCATCTAAGGTTTGCACCTGAATACGTGAGGTAGCATCAGGAATACCCGCAACCCCTGCCGCGCGCTCAGCAGGATCTGTAGAAATATTATGATCAGGCGTTGCTACATTAGTATCAAGACGCCATGGCTTACGACCGGCCATACGCAATCCCTCAAAAGCTTGCGGTGAGGTCACTTCGTGCAAAATATGCCGATCAATATAAATAAGTGCAGAGCCATCTTCATTTTTCTTAACTAAATGACTATCCCACAATTTGTCGTAGACGGTTTTTCCCGACATAGGGTTCTCCTAAAATTTCAATATTGCGCTTATTTTACTAATAATCTATGATGAAATAAATTCATATTTTTCATGATTATAATTCCTAGATAGAATACTTAATAGGATAACTGAATGAGCCAGCCTTATGGATAATCAAAGCCTACAAGCCTTTGTCACTGTAGCGGAATGCGCTTCTTTTTCGCTAGCCGCAGAGCGACTGCATTTAACCCAATCAGCCGTTAGTAAGCGCATAGCCACATTAGAACATCAGGCAGGGAAAAAACTTTTTGACCGCATTGCCCGCCAAGTCACATTAACCGAGGCTGGGGCTGCACTGTTGCCACGAGCACAGCATATCCTTCAAGAATACGCTGCGGCAGTTCAGGCAATCAATGATTTATCCGGTGATGCCAACGGTAAGCTTAATTTAGCCATTAGCCACCACCTAGGCCTGCATCGACTTCCACCTATACTTAAAGCCTTTGCGCGCAAGCACCCGCTGGTGCAGTTAGAAATTGAATTTATGGATTCCGAAAAGGCCTATGAAAATGTACTGCAAGGACATTCAGAGGTTGCGGTGGTTACCTTAGCACTAGACGAACAGCCCAATATCTCTAGAAAGCAGGTATGGACAGACCCCCTTAAATTTATTTGCGCACCCGACCACCCACTGGCAAAAATCCATCAGCCAAACCTGCAAGATTTATACGAATATCCGGTCATACTGCCAGGAATAAATACCTATACGGGACGAATCATACAAAACCTATTTGAGTCGCAGAATGTGCCGCTTAAAGCCCCTATGTCGACTAATTATCTAGAGACTATCAGCACCATGGTAGAGATTGGCTTAGGTTGGAGTATGTTGCCGGAAACCCTGATTAAAAATCTGCATGTTATGACAACTGATCACACTCATGTCACGCGCGAGCTAGGCTATATTCACCATACTAAACGCAGTTTATCGAATGCAGCGGTGGCGTTTATCAAAATGCTTGAAAATGCGTAACCTAACTCAGGTTTTCGGCCTCAAGGGCATTAATCAGATCGGTAAATTCTGCACTGTTTTTGGGATTGAGCTTAATTAATAGCTTATGCGCTTCCAAAACCTGCTGCCTCACCTCATCGACCTCCGAAGTTACCGCATCAAGGCAGCGTAATTCTGCATCGAAACCCTCGGGCGATTGCTGAAAAATATCGATGATTTCATCAAAACTCATACATTCGAGGGTGCGAATAATCGAGGGATTCTGACAAAACAGTTTTACATTCATCTGATACTGTTCGCGACAATGTAATCCCAGCTTGGCGATCAAGCCTAATGTGGTGCTATCCACGGCTTTGGCATCCAACATATCGACCACCACCGACTGAACATTATTGTTTCCAAAAAGCACATCCATATAGCGATTAAGTGAGCCACTTAGGGTAAGGCGTACATCACCAACTAACTTGATAAGATAGTGATCGGCTTTGTCCGATATAAGTATCTGTCCCTGACTCACTCTGCGCCACCAGTAAGTAACAGCACTGAAACATCATCTTCAAGGTCTTTGATACCATCAATAAACAGACCCTTTTTAAGCGCCCTAATACTCACCGAGCGATTACTGAG
>JAHEHM010000051.1 GCA_024644585.1 Porticoccaceae bacterium
CCCTGACTCACTCTGCGCCACCAGTAAGTAACAGCACTGAAACATCATCTTCAAGGTCTTTGATACCATCAATAAACAGACCCTTTTTAAGCGCCCTAATACTCACCGAGCGATTACTGAGATAACGCAACAATCGGGTTTCTTTATCAGTAATTTCTTTACCTGGTAGTAATTCAAACACACCATCAGACAATAAAACCAACGCAAATTTTTCGGGCAACTGAATTTCTTCAACAGTCCAGCTAGCCTCTTTAAAAATGCCCGCAGGTTTTCCCTTACCGGGCAAATAGCTCGCTTTACCGTCAACAATCAAAATTGGTGATGGCTGATGAGCCCCTACCACATATCTTAGCTTGCTAGTCTCAGTATCCAGAGAGCCCGCGACAATCGTCAAATGCTTGTCTAATTCAGAATTTAGCAACTGCTGATTAATCGACTCAACAAAACCCTCAGGCGCCTTAGCCAAGGCTTCATACTCTTCCTCTCGGGCATGGCGACGAATAATTCGATTGGCAATAAAATGGATTAACACTGTGACAAATGCAGATGAAGCACCATGACCAGAAACATCCACGAAATAGAACAATATATAGCGACCCAAAACAAACTGATAACCCACATAGTCGCCACTCAAATAAAGCGATGGCGCCATTGAATGGGCAATTTCAAAATTACCACAGCGCAAAGGCCCTTCAGGCATGAGGTTTTTTTGAATCTCCAAACCTGCCTTTTGATCCTGCTCTAACAGTTGAACAGTACGATTGAGCTTGGTATTGCTCTGCTTGAGACGCTCTGAATATTCAAGTTCCATGCGGCGCACAGTAGCCAGTTTGGATAGCCGCTCAAATACGGGGGGTATATCGCGATGCTTAGGGTCCTCCTCAAGTATATCCGCAGCGCCCAATCGGAAATATGAGGTTTCATTGCCAACAGCCTCTTCATCTAGTGCTACCACCACAAGATAGTCACTAAAGAACTGAGTTAAGAAATCGTTATCGAAGGTATGGGTTTTTAAGTATTGGGAGGGAACAACCACCGGCTGGTTCAGCGGGTCTGTGCAAAAGACTTGTAAATTATCAAGATTATCAGCGGTCAAACAGCTCCAACCAATAGATTGGAAACAGTTAAGCAAACAGTCTGTTGCCTCAGTTTTATCATCAATAATGATAACTGGGCCTTTTAACTCACTCATTAAGCTTTCACTTTGTCGGTGTTACGCCGGCCTCTATTATAATTATACAACAACGGATGCCCCCCAAGGACTGAATTAATAATCTTCTAGATCATCAAACTCATCATCAACAGCACCATCATTTACTTCATAGGCTCTTTTTTGTAAATAAACATCACGAATAAGACTGTAACTATCACCAGAAAGCATATTATCGTAATTCAAAAGCGCAGCGCGCATGGATACAACGCTTAGACCAGTAGTAGCCATTTTATGGCTATCATCGTCAATATAATCAATGGGGTCGGTAATATCATCAACAAACCGAGCCGGTGCATCGCGCAAAGTTGTGGGACCCATAAACGGCAACATGATGTAAGGACCCGCAGGCACACCCCACTTACCCAATGTTTGCCCAAAATCTTCACCCTCAGTTTTTTTCAATCCAAGGCTGGAAGCCACATCAAATAGACCGGCAACACCTATTGTGCTGTTAAGGGTAAAACGCCCCAAATCCACAGAGGCCTGCGAAACCTTGCCTTGTAACAGGTTATTTGAGGCATTGGTGATTTCTTTAAGATTGCTGAATAGATTAGAAATTCCACGCTCAACCGGGTCTGGCGTGACTGCCACATAAAATCTTGCAACAGGTTTTAGCAGGTAATCGTCTAGAGTTTGATTAAAACTAAAGATCGAACGATTGATTTTTTCATAAGGGTCAGACTCATTGACCGGGTTAGCGCCAGCCTGAAAAGAAAGTAATAAAACCAGTGATAAAATACACCTAAACGCTGCGAAGGATTTAGACATTATTTTCCCCTATGGAAGTTATCATTATTCTACTGTTTGAGCGGCAAACTATTCAACCGAAAACCACCAGAATTGCAGTATATTTTTACCATGAGGTAAAAAAATTAAAAACGCCTAAGCTTCTCATGCAACTGTTGCCAAATTTTATCTAGGCGTTTCCCCGAAATGGGAATTTTAGTCCCCAATTGCTGAGCAAATAATGAGACCCTATATTCTTCAAGTGCCCATTGATAGGATTCAAGATCCATTGTCAGTGCCCGCGAAAAAAGACTGGTGTCATAATCAGATACGCGCTCTGTAAAAGACTGTATTTCTTCGAGCCACTGCCTGTCTTTTGAGACCTGCATAGGCAGTTTTTCCAAACGAACCGCAATGGCGCGAATATAGCGCGGGTACTGCTCAATTTGCTCACCGCTTATATGGCTTATTGTTGCCGGCATAAACAATCGATTCACCTGTGCCTCTATATCAGACTTAGCATAGACCGCTGCCAGATTCATCGCTCTAATCTGCTTGCGACACTGGTGTAACAGGGGGAGACAGGTTTCAATAATCTCTGCCATCTGCTGCGCTATTCCAACGACTTCACTTAAACCCTCATCATAGCGTCGTTCAAACTCATCCTGATCGCGAACCGCAATACCATCAGCAAACATGGACTGCTGAAAGCTGGCACTGATTATGGCATCCACCAGAGCCTGTCGCTGCCCGACCGCTGCTGCCTTTAAAGCTAGATCAGTACCACGCAGTAAATGCTTATTAAGGTAATTAATTTGCTGGCGGCCTTTGATCAAAGCCAACCTTAACTGTCCCTGAATAGTTAAGTTTTCCGCTACTAAGGGGTTATCCTGCAACTCAATATCCACTGCTTCGCCGCTGTCCCTTAAGCAGGGCCAGGCCTTAATAGTCATTGTGCCTCGTTTAAGGCTAATCACCTCCGGCAAGCTATCAAAATCCCATTCAGTAATATTCTTGCGACTTAACTCATCATTCGAAGACTGTTTTAGGCCCTGGCTAATCTGCTGTTTAAAGTCCATTTGCAACTGCTCTAAACTGCGGCTAACGGCCACTGATTCACCCTGCTCATCTTGCAGAATAAAATTCGTCAAATACCAACTATCTAATACATCCTGCCGCCAGTCTGAATCGGCAATTTTTACTCCAGACAACCTATGCAGCTGCTCGGCAAGCACCTCTGTTAACGGCCTGTCCTGCGCCCTTGTGGTTAATAGTATCTTATCCACAAAATCGGGCACTGGAACAAAGTGACGTCTAAGTTGTTTTGGCAATCCCTTGACCAAGGCAATACATTTGTCGCGCAACATACCCGGCACAACCCATTCAAAGTAAAACCTAGGCACCTGATGGAGAATAGGCAGAGGAATAGCAACACTCACGCCATCTTGCCCATGCCCCGGCTCAAAGCGATAGGTTAAATTAAAGTCTAATCCACCACAGCTGACCTGCTCAGGAAACTGTGCCTGCTCATCAACCGATAGGCCTCGTAAAAGCAACAATTCACGAGTTAATTTGAGAATAGAGGCGTCTTTAGCCTCAGCTTCTTTACGCCATTGATCAAAGGCGACCTGATTATAGATACCCTGAGGAACACGCTCATCATAGAAGTTATAGATAATTTTTTGCTCTGCCACTAAATCGCGACGTCTAAAGCGATCCTCAAGTGCCTGCAATTCCTCTAATAAACTTTGATTGTGCTTTAAGAATCTACCCTTACCCCGATAGCCATGCTCCACAAGTGCCTGCTGAATAAATACATTGCGCGCATCTTCGGGGACCAGTTTTCCGTAAGCCGTAAGTCTCGCCTCGACAATGGTCAGACCAAACAGCGTTTGCCGCTCCTTAGCCATAACTAGGCCATTCTTACCATGATAAAAAGGTTCGCTGTAGGTCTTTTTGACCAGATGAGCAGCCAGCGCGGGCAGCCAATCAGAATCAATTTTGGCCACATTAAGGGCGAACTGCTTGGTGGTTTCCATCAAGGAACTAGCTACAATCCATTTCGGCGGTTTTTTACTTAAACCCGAACCAGGGAAGATAAATAACTTGCGATTTCTGGTGCCTAAAAACTCCCATTTATCCTGACGATTTGCTACCTGCCCCAGTAAACCCGAGAGTAAAGCTGAGTGTACAGAGCGATAATCAGCCGGCTGCTTGTTATCCGTTAAACCCAAGCTGCGACAGGCACTGTGAACCTGATGATGGAGGTCTCGCCACTCTTTCATTCGCAGGGGCGAGACAAAATTAGCGCGACAAT
>JAHEHM010000054.1 GCA_024644585.1 Porticoccaceae bacterium
ATCATTATTCCTAAAACTATAACAAAATATTTGCTGATATTTAGCCTATCAGGGCAGATTAATTTAATAAAATCGGTATAATTGGCCGTATAACGATTGTTTTTAATTTTCTTTGAGCTAATCAACTTGAATACAGAATTTCTCGGCAAAAACATCTCTGGCCTTTTCACGATCCCATCGGGCATTGTTACTACGGCAACCTCAATAATCCAAGCAACCTTTGATGATATCCCGCAAATTGGCGTCATCACTACAAAGAGTGTTGGCTTAGAGTCACGATCGGGCAATCGTGAACCTGTCTACAGCCAGTATGCGCCGGGATGCTTTGTGAATGCGGTTGGATTAACTAATCCCGGTGCTGCTGTGGCTGCGGAATTAATGGCTGATTTGAAAGTACCAGAAGATCGCTTTTTATTAACCTCTATTTTCGGTGGTAGTGTTGAGGAATTTGTTGAGGTGGCGAAAATTATGGCGCCAGTCTCAGATGGTCTTGAGCTTAATCTTTCTTGTCCTCATGCCACCGGTTACGGAATGGCGATGGGTCAAGACCCTGAACTTGTGCGTGAAATCACTGCGGCTGTGAAAGCGGTTGTGGATATACCTGTAGTACCGAAATTAACCCCCAACACGCCTAATATCGCTGAAATAGCCTTAGCCGCTGTCGAGGGTGGTGCCGATGCTATCTGTGCTATCAATACGCTAGGGCCAGGCTATACCTCTGCTCATGGTCACCCGGTACTAAGTAACGGCGCTGGTGGTATGTCCGGTAAGGCAGTTTTGCCTATTGCGCTTAAATGTATTCGTGAAATACGCGCTGTTTGTGATTTACCTATTATTGGTTGCGGTGGTATTAGTAGTGCCGCCGATGTGCGTGAGACTATGGATGCAGGCGCTGATGTTGTGGGTGTTGGCTCTGCTCTAACCGGTATGACCACCGCCGAAATGGCTGATTATTTTAACCAGTTAGAATCAGATATTTGCTTTGCATCCAATAAAGCTGAAAACCTTGTTCGCTACGATATTGATATGAATTTTGAACCGGTAGTGTTGGTGAAAAATGAGCGCATCTGTGATGATATCTGCGTGCTTACCTTTGACCGAAAAATTAATATCCAAGCTGGTGAGTTTGTCTTCCTTTGGGTACCCGGTGTTGGCGAGAAACCCTTCTCTGCCCTTGCAGATGATCCCTTCCAATTAGCGGTTATTGATGTAGGTATATTTACTCATGCACTAATGGACCTTGAGGTAGGCACTGAGGTCTATGTTCGAGGACCTCATGGTATAGCTGTTCAGCCCCATGATGGCGCGAAGATTATGGCGGTTGCTGGTGGTACCGGTCTTGCCGCTGTCTATCAGTTAGCTAGAGATTTTGGTAACGCTGAAATATTTACCGGCGCCAGAACTGCAGAGCGTCATTATTACCTCGATGAATGCCAAAAAATTGCTGATGTTCATATAGCCACAGATGATGGCACTATGGGCTTTAAAGGGTTTGTTACTGAGATGTTACGCGCACGCTTACAAGAAATGTCTCAACAAGAACTTGATAACATCATGTTCTACAATTGTGGACCAGCGCCAATGGTTCATGCGGCAGCAGCAGTTCAGCGTGAATTCTGTGGCGACCATCAGATTCATAGCGCCATCGATTATCTTACCAAATGTGGTGTGGGTATCTGTGGTGCCTGTGCGACTCCAGAGGGTAAGCGTATCTGTGTCGATGGTCCGTTTATTCAGGGTGATCCTGCACCGAGAAGCTAGGGGTAATATTTCTTACCAGCACTAGCCATTTCGCGCATCGATTGAGTAGGCCTGTAAAGCTCCCCAATATCACTATAGCTGTCGGCTTTTTGACATATTGCCTCAATCCCCTGCTCATCCATCCAGCGACATATGCCGCCTCTAAAGGGCGGGAAACCGACACCCCATATCAGCGCCATATCCGCTTCAATTGCAGAATCCACAATCCCTTCAGCAATACAATGATTCATTTCAATTGCTAGGGGTAATAAAAGTCTGTCAATAATAGTCTGTGAATCAATTTCTTTATGCTTACCTGAAATCGACTCAAGTAATTCAACACTCTGACTATCAATAGTTTTTTCTGGACGACCGCCCTTTGCGGCTGTGTAACTGTAATAACCCATGCCATTTTTTTGCCCTAGTCGACCGGCATTTAATAGAGTTTCTGTAGGCGTTGTAACATCATTCACAAAACGCTCAGGTATGCCCTCAGACATTACTGAATAACAGTGCACAATGGTATCTAAGCCAACCACATCCATTAGGTAAGCAGGTCCCATAGGCATGCCCCATTGCTCCATCACCTGATCAATCTGCTGAAAGCTAACGCCATCACGCAACAACAGTTCCATGGCAAAGCATTGAGCAAATAGCACGCGATTAACTAAAAACCCAGGACAGTCATTAACCACAATGGGCTTTTTCCCAAGCCGAAGGGCGTGATTACAGACTGCTGCAATAGTTTGGTCTGATGTATGCTCGCCTCGAATAACCTCCACAAGAGGCATAACATGCACCGGATTAAAAAAGTGCATACCACAGAACCGCTCTGGTTTTTCTAGGGAATTTGCTAATTGATTAATCGAAATACTTGAAGTATTGGAAACAATAATCGCATCATCTGATAACTGTTTATCTAGTGCGGATAAAACCGCATTTTTGACGGGTAGATGCTCTACTACAGCTTCAACTACAAATTCCGTATTTTGCAGATCCTTATCGTCTAGGGTGGGATTAATCATAGCCAATATACGCGAAGCCTTAGATTGATCTAATTTACCCTTGGATACAGCCTTACCAAGCAGTTTTTCAGCTTCACTGATACCCAAATCTAATGCCGCCTGAGCTATATCTTTCATAACAACAGGACAGCCTCTAGTCACCGATTGGTAGGCAATACCGCCACCCATTATTCCAGCGCCAACAACCGCCGCCATTGAAATATCAGGAAGTGACTGGGGTAAAGCTTTAGCATAGCTGCGTGCCTTTCGAGCGACATACTGGTCACCCACAAAAAGTCCAATTAGAGCGCGCGCCTCAGCACTTTGCGAGAGCTCATAGAAAACACTCGCCTCTTTTTTAATCGCTTGATCACGGGTAAGTGAAGCGGATTCTGTGATTAGTTCGATTGCACGTATGGGTGCAGGATAGTGCCCTGCTGTCTTATCCATCACCATGGCTTTGGCCATATTAGCAATGGCATCAATTTCCGCTTGCCCTTGGTTTACAGGGGATAATTTACGCTTGCGAACCAGACAATAATCAATTTCGCCAGAGGCCATACTAGCTAAATAAGAAAGGGCCTCAGAGCGAAGATTATCAGGCTCAACCACCTGATCGACGATACCGGATTTAAAAGCTTTTTGTGCGCTGTATTGGCGTGCGGACGTTATCCATTCTAAGGCAGTGGCAAAATCACTTAAGCGTGGCAAACGAACGGTACCACCCCAGCCCGGGAGGATACCTAGACCGGTTTCAGGAAGGCCGATACGCGCCTGCTCAGATATTATGCGAGCATCACAGGCTAAGCAAACCTCTAAACCGCCGCCCAAGGCAAAACCATTAATTGCAACAACAGTAGGAAATGGCATATCTTCGATGCACGACATCATGCCGTTGATATGACTAGCAGAGTCTAGAAACTGCTCTTCAGAGGCATCAAACATCTGCTTAAACTGGGTAATATCTGCACCCACAATAAAAGCACTTTTACTGCTGGTTAAAAGCATGCCAGCAACTTCCTGTTGTTTTGCAAGGGTCAAAGCCTGGTGAAGTTCATCGAGCGACTGCTTGTCGAGTTTGTTAACTGAACCCACTGCGCTATTGAAATTAAGCTCTAGAAAATCATTTTCTATTTTAGTAAGACTGAGTTTTTCGCCTGTGAACATAATAAATTCCTCCATTAACATCAGTGTAACTGTTCCGTTTACCCAGTCTATAACAATGTCTGACTCTTTGGTTTCGTGAACCAGCGATATTTTTTTACCGCAAAATATATTGCTCAAGTAAGGGTTTTTAACAAATAAGTTAAATAAATTGATGTAAGAACCCTATTTCAGATTGACGAGATGGGAGTTGGTCAGTATTATGCGCCCTCTCATTAGAGACCGCTTGGTGAGACATTCGGGGATTAGCGCAGTCTGGTAGCGCGCCTGCTTTGGGAGCAGGATGTCGGGGGTTCAAATCCCTCATCCCC
>JAHEHM010000066.1 GCA_024644585.1 Porticoccaceae bacterium
TACCCGCCGCATCCGTCGCGATCACAGCAAAATTATATTGGCTCTGGGTCTCATGATCAGGATCAGTAGCTAAGGTAACCTCACCTGTTACTGAGTCAATGCTTACAGCGGCATCGCTGCCCTCTGCCAAACTAAAGGTAAAGCCATCGCTGATATCATCAGTATCATCTGCCGTGGCAGTATAGATAACCTGCTCAGCACCTGAATTCTCGTCAATGGCAACTGCTGTAGCACCTGAAGTAATGGTTGGTGCAATCTCATCGAGGTCATTGATATCTAATGTCACTGCCTGCTCAGCACTTGCATTACCTGCCGCATCGGTGGCAATCACGGCAAAGCTATATTGATTCTGGGTCTCATGATCAGGATCAGTAGCTAAGCTAACCTCACCAGTTACTGAGTCAATGCTTAGAGCGGCATCGCTACCCTCTGCCAAGCTAAAGGTAAAGCCATCGCTGATATCAGCAGTATCATCTGCTATGGCAGTATAAATAACCTGCTCAGCACCTGAATTCTCGTCAATGGCAACTGCTGTAGCACCTGAAGTAATGGTTGGTGCAATCTCATCGAGGTCATTGATATCTAAAGTCACTGATTGTGCATCACTAACGTTACCCGCCGCATCCGTCGCGATCACAGCAAAATTATATTGGCTCTGGGTCTCATGATCAGGATCAGTAGCTAAGGTAACCTCACCTGTTACTGAGTCAATGCTTACAGCGGCATCGCTGCCGTCTGCCAAGCTAAATGTAAAGCCATCGCTGATATCAGCAGTATCATCTGCCGTGGCAGTATAGATAACCTGCTCAGCACCTGAATTCTCGTCAATGGCAACTGCTGTAGCACCTGAAGTAATGGTTGGTGCAATCTCATCGAGGTCATTGATATCTAAAGTCACCGATTGTGCTTCGCTCGCATTACCCGCCGCATCGGTGGCAATCACAGCAAAGCTATATTGATTCTGGGTCTCATGATCAGGATCAGTAGCTAAGGTAACCTCACCTGTTACTGAGTCAATGCTTACAGCGGCATCGCTGCCCTCTGCCAAGCTAAAGGTAAAGCCATCGCTGATATCATCAGTATCATCTGCCGTGGCAGTATAGATAACCTGCTCAGCACCTGAATTCTCGTCAATGGCAACTGCTGTAGCATCTGAAGTAATGGTTGGTGCAATCTCATCGAGGTCATTGATATCTATAGCCACTGATTGTGCATCACTAACGTTACCCGCCGCATCCGTCGCGATCACAGCAAAATTATATTGGCTCTGGGTCTCATGATCAGGATCAGTAGCTAAGGTAACCTCACCTGTTACTGAGTCAATGCTTACAGCGGCATCGCTGCCGTCTGCCAAGCTAAAGGTAAAGCCATCGCTGATATCATCAGTATCATCTGCTGTGGCAGTATAGATAACCTGCTCAGCACCTGAATTCTCGTCAATGGCAACAGAGGTATCGCCTGAAGTAACTGTTGGTGCCACCTCATCAAGATTATTAATATTAAGAGTAACTGTTTTATCAGAAGTATTTCCCGCATTATCAAAAGCAATAACAGTAAATGAATACTGAGATTGAGCTTCAAAATCAGGGTCGGCAGATAAGGTAACAACACCCGTCTGCGTATCAATCGATAAAGCTGAATCACTATCAGAGCTTAATTCAAATTTCCAGAAATCCAAGTCCGCACTAGTTGCCGTGTAAACAACCTGACCTTCACCACTATTCTCATCAATAGCATCTGCCGTACTGTTGGAAGTTATTTCAAGTGGCACAGTATCAACCTCAAATACAAAGGTAGATACATAACTTATGTTACCTGCAAGGTCGGTTACCGTTGCCGATATAAACTTACTACCATCAAGAAGCTCACCATCCCGTATGTAATCATAATAACCATCTTCAAAGTGCTGTGCAGTTAGTTCAATAACACCAACAGAAATACCTGTATTAAATATTTCAAGCCGATCGCCTACAACAACCGCTGTACCATCAGTTGATGAGGTGTCAAGAACAATTCTAACCACGGGATTATTCACATTGGTTAATGCATCAGTATCTGATATACCTGTATCGTCGTCAGCTGAAATTTCTGGCACTGGTGCCTGAGGAGCAACCGTATCAATTGCATCAGCTTGCGCCTGCACAATGGTTGCAAAAGCAGCATCAATATCATCACTATCTTTAACCGCCTCCATGGCATCAACTGCCGTTCCAATATTTGCTAAAGCGGCCGCATCATCAATTACATTTTCTAGCACCGTACTTAGGGTAGCTGAATCGAGTGTTACCGAACCCTCAGTTGTAGTGATTGTTTCTGCAAGGCTTGCCAATGCGGCCGTCTCTGCACTCTCTGAATCGGTTGTTTCTGTAGATGAAGCAACAGCCAGTACCGTTGCAATCTGGGTAGCAATAACACGGTTAGCAACATTATTATCCGACTGAGGGTCATACGAACCAAGAGTGCCGCCTTCCTCTAAACTAATACCAAGAGTTTCAGCCAATGATGACTCTGCAGCAAGTTTAGCAGCCTCTTTCGCTACCTTAGTAGCAAGCGCAATTTCTTCCTCCGACAACCCCTCTGTGTCAACTTCAACCTCAAGAGAAGAAGCAATTTCTTGGACAAGCGTTGATAAAGGGTTAATTACAGAATAACCCGCTGGCGCTGTCAGCTCAATTTCATTGGGCGCACCGGAATCCATATTGACACCGCCCTTAACAATCACCTGATAAGGGCTACCCTCACTATCGGTATTTTCTTCAGCATTTAAAAATTCTTCAGTAAGAATAATTTGACCAAAGGCATCAGAAGTGACTTCTTCTCTTAATTCGTTTTCATCAGCGACACCATCACCATCAACATCAATATAAACCTGCGCACCACGAATATAACCATCAGATACAATCATCTGAGTAAAGCCTTCAACAATCTTATTACCCGCTAAATCAGTCACCTGTTCATTGACATCTGTTGAGGCTTCATAAGTAAAGTTAAGTGCGCCCGCATTAAATGAATCTTCTGTATTTATACCTAAAATCAAAACGTTGTCATTTACAGCAACAGAAACAACATTTAATTCATTACCGTTTTGTGTAATATCGTAATTACTAGCAACTGGTAAAGAAGTTGAATCCAAAGATTCGTTATAATTAATACTAATGGTCCCTGCTTCACTATCAGCAGAAACAAACTGGGCAGTAGGTGGTAAATTGTCAACTTTGATTGAAACTGCAGTATCTAGGCTTGTAGACTCACCTTGCGCATTGACAACTCGAACATCAACTAGGTAGTCGCCATCCACTGGAATTACAATTAATCCCTCTGTACTAGCTGCACTTTCAGCACCAAGTTGCCAAGTATTGCCGCCATCAGTTGAATATTCCCACTTAGCTCCCAGCTTAATATTAGATACTGATATGTCACTATCCTGAGTAAAAGTGCCATCAGGATTAGTAGTACCCTCTGGAAGAACTATTTCAGCGGCTTTGGGTTTTGCCTCAGCTACCGTCAATGTAACCGTTTGGGTATCGCTACTATTGCCAGTTTCATCTGTGGCAATAATACCGAAAATATATTCAGATTGAGCTTGATAACTGAGCTCTGTATCAGCTGTATTAAGTGTTACAGCACCCGTTGATGCATCAATAGATAGCGCAGTATCGCCACCCTCCGCAAGGCTGAATTCTATAACTTCATCATTGTTATAATCAGTATCTGTGGCGCTAGCAGTATAAACAACACCGTTAAATGGGTTATAGGATTGAGAGGCTGGATCATCCAAATCAGCATAAACCTCATCTACCGAAGCTGCATCTGATGAGGTAATTGTTGGGGCAACCTCGTCTAAATTACCAACATTAAGCGTTACCTGTTCCTCAGAGAAATTACCTGCCGCATCAGTAGCGATTACTTTAAAGCTATATTCACTCTGAGCCTCAAAGTTAGGATCAGTAGAAAGTGTCACTGCACCAGATGCTGCATCAATCGAAAGCGCTGCATCAGTATCAGCAGAAAGGCTAAATGCAATATCTTCCTCTCCATCAAAATCTGAATCAGAAGCAGTGGCGGTATAGATTAACTGCCCGGCACCTGAATTCTCATCAATTACAGCTGAATCACTTGAAGTAATCGTCGGTGCAACCTCATCAAGATTATTAACTGTTAGCGTTACTGGTTGCTCAACATCAGTATTCACACCATCAGAAGCTACCACAGTGAAACTGTAGCTTGACTGAGCTTCGTAATCAGCATCAGAGGCTAATGTTACTGCACCTGTTGATACATCAATTGAAAGCGCAGCATCACTACCCGCAGCTAAGCTAAAGCTTACACCCGCGCTAATATCAAGAGAATCATCAGCAACCGCTATATAGATAACTGAACCAGCACCTGAGTTTTCATCAATAGAAACAGCTGAATCACCTGAAGTGATCGTTGGTGCAATTTCATCAAGGTTATTTACCGCTATGGTTACAACCTGCTCAGAGGCATTGCCTGCCACATCAGTGGCAACTACCGTAAAGCTTTGCGACTCACCATTTTCTAATTCAAAATCAGCTACAAAGTCATCATTAGTTGTTACAACGCCTGTAACTGCATCAATACTAAAGCCAAGTTCTTCATCTGCAAGACTGAAAGATACGCCACTGCTTATATCGGCGGCGTCTGTAGCAGATGCATTATAGACAACTGTGCCTGAACCCGAGTTTTCATCAACTGCATTACCATTATCACCTGAATCAATCGTTGGTGCGATTTCATCCAGGTTATTAACATTTAGCGTTACTGTTTGCTCAACATCCGCATTGACACCATCAGAAGCAACCACAGTAAAATTATACTGTGACTTAGATTCATAATTTGGAATGGTTTGTAGGGTTACTTCACCAGTTGATGAGTCAATAGTTAATCCCGCATCACTTCCTTCAGCCAAACTAAAACTTACACCCGCACTAATATCGGCAGAATCGTCTGCAGTTGCAGTGTAAATAACCTGACCAGCCGCTGAATTCTCGTCAATTGCAGCTGAATCACCTGAATCAATCGTTGGCGCAACTTCATCGAGGTTATTGACCGCTATGGTTACCACCTGCTCAGATGCATTACCTGCTTCATCGGTCGCAACTACAGTAAAGCTCTGCAACTCACCACTTTCTAACTCAAAATCAGCTACAAAATCAGCGTTGGTTGTTACTACACCTGTGTCTGCATCAATACTAAAGCCAAGCGCTTCATCTGCAAGAGTAAAGGTTATACCTTCAACATTGAAATCAGTATCTGTAGCAGTGGCTGTGTATACCACCTGGCCTTCATCAGAGTTTTCATCAACCGCAACACCGGCACCACCTGAATCAATAGTAGGTGCAACCTCATCAAGATTATTGACCGCTAGGGTTACAACCTGCTCAGATGTATTACCTGCATCATCAGTCGCAACTACCGTAAAGCTTTGCGACTGCGCATCTTCATAATCAGCATTAAAATCAGCATTGGTTGTGACCTCACCTGTAACTGCATCAATACTAAAGCCAAGCGCTTCATCTCCAAGAGTAAAGGTTGTACCTTCAACATTGAAATCGGTATCTGTAGCCGTGGCAGTATATACCACCTGGCCTTCACCAGAGTTTTCATCCACTGCAACACCGACGTCACCTGAATCAATAGTAGGTGCAACCTCATCAAGGTTATTGACCGCTATGGTTACAACCTGCTGAGATGTATTACCTGCTTCATCTGTGGCAACTATCGTAAAGCTTTGCGACTGTGCATCTTCATAATCAGCATTAAAATCAGCATTGGTTGTTACAACACCTGTATCTGCATCAATACCAAAGCCAAGTGCTTCATCTGCAAGAGTATAGGTTATACCTGCAATATTAAAATCGGTATCTGTAGCAGTGGCCGTGTATACCACTTGGCCTGCGCCAGAATTTTCATCAACGGCAACACCGGAGTCACCTGAATCAATAGTAGGTGCAACCTCATCAAGATTATTAATATCAAGTGTTACTAATTGCTGAACATCTTCATTAACGCCATCGGAAGCAACCACAGTAAAATTGTACTGTGACTTGGTTTCAAAATTAGGATTATCAGCTAATACCACTTCACCTGTTTCTGAATTGATTGAGAGCGCAGCATCACTGCCCTCTAGCAAGCTATATACGATGACAGATTCATCAGTAGCAATGGCAGTATAGATAACTTGGTTTTCACCTATATTTTCATCAACTGCTACCGTAACTGGTGAGGTAAATACAGGCACCTCAAGATCTTGATCCACTACAGCTAGGGTTATCGTTCTCTGCGACTCATTGATACCATCACTAGCAATCACTGTGAATGAATAGCTAGCCTTAGTTTCAGCATTTGGTATATCGGCTAAAGTCACCTCACCTGTCACCGAATCAATAGAAAGCGCATCATCACTGTCGACAGAAAGACTGAAAGTAACGCCTGCACTGATATCGGCAGCATCATCAACTAGGGCACGATAAACCAGCGCATTAGCACCGGCACTTTCCAACACTGATGCAGAAGCTCCAGAGTTAATAGTCGGCGCCACTTCATCAAGGTTATTAATATCAACTGTTACAATCTTCTCAGACGAGTTACCCGCCGCATCTGTGGCAATTACGGTAAAGCTTTGCGACTGTGCATTTTCAAAGTCAGCGGTAAAGTCGGTATTGGTTGTCACCTCACCTGAGTTCAAATCAATACTAAAGCCTAGGTTTTCATCGGCAAGACTGAAAGTGAGGCCCTCACTTATATCAGCATCGTCTGTAGCAGTGGCTGAGTAAACTACCTGGCCTGAGCTGGAGTTTTCATCTATAGCAGCACCAGTAGCAACTGAAGTGATAGTTGGCACAGCCTCATCAACATTATTAACCGCAATGGATACAACCTGTTGAGATGCATTACCTGAAGTGTCTGTGGCAATTACAGTAAAACTTTGCGAATTCGCTGATTCAAAATCAGCCACAAAATCAGAGTTGGTCGTAACCACACCGGTTTCTGAATTAATGTTAAAGCCTAGAGTTTCATCAGCCAGGCTATAAGTAATTTCTTCAGCCGTATCGACATCATCAGTCGCAGCAGCCGTATAAACAGTCTGACCCGCACCAGAATTTTCATCAATAGCAGCTTCCGAAGGACCAGAAGTAATACTTGGTGCAACTTCGTCAAGATCATTAACCGAGAGAGTAACTGTCTGTTCAACATCTGCATTTACGCCATCAGAAGCGATGACTTTAAAGTTATATGCATCTGTGACCTCAAAGTCTGGATCTGTAGCTAAGATCACCTCACCAGTTGTAGCGTTAATACTCAAGTCAGAAACAGTTTCAACCCCATAATTGACCACATGACTCTGGCCATCGAAGGCAAAATCAGCTGCGTTACTTGAAGCAGTAATATTTATTCCTGAAGTACCTGACTCCGCTGGAATGTCGAAGGTAATGGTCGCCAAATCAACAGATTCTGATCCAGGCCAGTTACCAAATAGTGACGCCCAAGCTAAATCTACGAATGAGTCAGTACTTGAATCAAAATCAAAATTATCAGTGTCGGCCGAAGGTGCAGCGTTTGCGAATATATTGTCACTCGAAAATACATTTTCTAGGGAGGCCACAGAAAGTTTGGTGCTATCAAAATGAATTCTGATACCCAGACCTGACAAAGAACTGTCATCAGCCTTGTAGCTAATCACAACTGTTTCTTGACTACCATCCTCTGATTTAGTACTGGAAGACACATACACATGCTGAGTATCAGCCTCTAAATCTGGAATAGAGACTTCTGATTCAGCCAAAACAGTCTCAGCATTAAGATCTTCCAGAGTGAATGTTACACCCGTACTGGTATCAGCATTGTCTTGAGCGGTGGCTGCATAAACAACCTGACCTGCACCTATATTCTCATCAATTGCAGCTGAAACACCTGAAGTAATCGTTGGTGCAACCTCATCAAGATTATTAACCGCAATGGTTACAACCTGTTCAGATGCGTTACCCGCAGCATCTGTAGCAACTACAGTAAAGCTCTGCGACTCACCATTTTCTAATTCAAAATTAGCTACAAAGTCATCATTAGTTGTTACAACACCTGTGTCTGCATCAATACTAAAGCCAAGGCTTTCATCTGCAAGACTGAAAGATACACCATCGCTAGTATCAGCATTATCAGTAGCGGTAGCCGAATAAACAACTTGATCTGCAGCCGTGTTTTCGTCAACAGCAATGCCCGAAGCACCTGAAGTAATAGTAGGTGCAACCTCATCAAGGTTATTAATATCAAGTGTTACTGACTGCTCAACGTCAGCATTGACACCATCTGAGGCTATCACTGTAAAAGTATATTCCTGCTGAATCTCAAAGTTAGGATCAGTAGAAAGTGTCACTGCACCAGATGCTGCATCAATCGAAAGCGCTGCATCAGTATCAGCAGAAAGGCTAAATGCAATATCTTCCTCTCCATCAAAATCTGAATCAGAAGCAGTGGCGGTATAGATTAACTGCCCGGCACCTGAATTCTCATCAATTACAGCTGAATCACTTGAAGTAATCGTCGGTGCAACCTCATCAAGATTATTAACTGTTAGCGTTACTGGTTGCTCAACATCAGTATTCACACCATCAGAAGCTACCACAGTGAAACTGTAGCTTGACTGAGCTTCGTAATCAGCATCAGAGGCTAATGTTACTGCACCTGTTGATACATCAATTGAAAGCGCAGCATCACTACCCGCAGCTAAGCTAAAGCTTACACCCGCGCTAATATCAAGAGAATCATCAGCAACCGCTATATAGATAACTGAACCAGCACCTGAGTTTTCATCAATAGAAACAGCTGAATCACCTGAAGTGATCGTTGGTGCAATTTCATCAAGGTTATTTACCGCTATGGTTACAACCTGCTCAGAGGCATTGCCTGCCACATCAGTGGCAACTACCGTAAAGCTTTGCGACTCACCATTTTCTAATTCAAAATCAGCTACAAAGTCATCATTAGTTGTTACAACGCCTGTAACTGCATCAATACTAAAGCCAAGTTCTTCATCTGCAAGACTGAAAGATACGCCACTGCTTATATCGGCGGCGTCTGTAGCAGATGCATTATAGACAACTGTGCCTGAACCCGAGTTTTCATCAACTGCATTACCATTATCACCTGAATCAATCGTTGGTGCGATTTCATCCAGGTTATTAACATTTAGCGTTACTGTTTGCTCAACATCCGCATTGACACCATCAGAAGCAACCACAGTAAAATTATACTGTGACTTAGATTCATAATTTGGAATGGTTTGTAGGGTTACTTCACCAGTTGATGAGTCAATAGTTAATCCCGCATCACTTCCTTCAGCCAAACTAAAACTTACACCCGCACTAATATCGGCAGAATCGTCTGCAGTTGCAGTGTAAATAACCTGACCAGCCGCTGAATTCTCGTCAATTGCAGCTGAATCACCTGAATCAATCGTTGGCGCAACTTCATCGAGGTTATTGACCGCTATGGTTACCACCTGCTCAGATGCATTACCTGCTTCATCGGTCGCAACTACAGTAAAGCTCTGCAACTCACCACTTTCTAACTCAAAATCAGCTACAAAATCAGCGTTGGTTGTTACTACACCTGTGTCTGCATCAATACTAAAGCCAAGCGCTTCATCTGCAAGAGTAAAGGTTATACCTTCAACATTGAAATCAGTATCTGTAGCAGTGGCTGTGTATACCACCTGGCCTTCATCAGAGTTTTCATCAACCGCAACACCGGCACCACCTGAATCAATAGTAGGTGCAACCTCATCAACATTCACAACATTTACGGTAACATGCTTAACAACACCAACATTAATGCCATCATCAGCTAGGACAGTAAAAAAGTAGCTAGACTTAGTATCAAAATCTGGTGATTCATTCAGGGTTACCACACCAGTTGATGGATCAATAGAAAGGGCATCATCAAGCAAGTCGCCTTCAAGCAAACTAAAGGTAACCCCATTACTGATATCACCTGTGTCATCCACTTCCGCAGTAAAAACTTCTTGACCTGGAGCAGAGCCATCATCAATTTCATATTCTCCAGCAGAGGGTAAAAATGCTGGAGAAACCTCATCGAGGTTATTAATATCTAGAGTAACCGACTGGGCTTCGCTGGCATTGCCTGCTGCATCAGTAGCAACTACGGCAAAGCTATATTGACTCTGTGTTTCATGATCTGGATCAGTGGTTAGAGTTACCTCACCAGTTGAGGTATCAATAGTCAGCGCAGAATCACTCACCTCTGCTAAGCTGTAGGCAATAGGTGTGTCTGCCACATCATCATCTATGTCAGAAGAAGTTGCTGTATAAATTACTTGGCCAGCACCTGAGTTCTCATCGATTGCAGCAGCTGTATCACCGGATATGATAGTTGGCGCTGCGTCATCAAGATCAACAATATCTAATGTCACTGATTGCGCTTCGCTCGCATTACCCGCAGCATCGGTGGCAATCACAGCAAAACTATATTGGCTCTGCGTCTCATGATCAGGGTCAGTGGTTAGAGTTACCGCACCTGTTGATGCATTAATAGTCAGCGCAGCATCACTGCCCTCTGCCAAGCTATAGGCAATAGGTGTGTCCGCCACATCTGCTGAGTCGTCAGCAGTTACTGTATAAATTACTTGGCCAGCACCAGAGTTCTCATCAATGGCTTCAGCAGTCACAGCTGAAGTGATTGTCGGAGCCGTATCATCAAGATCATTAATATCCAGTGTGACTGACTGTGCTTCGCTGGCATTACCTGCCGCATCAGTAGCAATCACTGCAAAGCTATATTGGCTCTGGGTCTCATGATCAGGATCAGTGGTTAGAGTTACCGCACCAGTAGCCGAATCAATAGTCAGCGCAGCATCACTACCCTCTGCCAAGCTATAGGCAATAGGTGTGTCTGCCACATCTGCTGAATCATCAGCAGTCACTGTATAAATTACTTGGCCAGCACCAGAGTTCTCATCAATAGCAACTGCAGTCACAGCTGAAGTGATTGTCGGAGCCGTATCATCAATATCATTAATATCCAGTGTGACTGACTGTGCTTCGCTGGCATTACCTGCCGCATCAGTAGCAATCACTGCAAAGCTATATTGGCTCTGGGTCTCATGATCAGGATCAGTAGCTAAGGTAACAGCACCTGTTGAGGCATCTATTGAAAGCGCAGCATCACTACCCCCTGTCAAGCTAAAGGTATAGCCACCGCTTATGTCAGCCGTATCATCTGCTGTGGCAGTATAGATAACCTGATCAGCACCAGAGTTCTCATCAATCGTATCAGCGGTGTCACCTGAAGTCACAGTCGGTGCTGCATCATCAAGGTCATTGATTTCCAATGTCACTGATTTTGCATCACTGGCATTGCCCGCAGCATCAGTAGCAATTACAGCAAAGCTATATTGAGCCTGTGTCTCATGATCAGGATCAGTGGCTAATGTCACTACACCTGTTGAGGCATCAATTGAAAGTGCAGCGTCGCTGTCTTCTGTGAGGCTAAAGATTACGCCCGCACTAATATCTAATGAATCATCAGCTGTCGCAGTATAGATAAACTGATCAGCACCCGAATTCTCATCAATCGCAACTGCCGTAACATCTGAAGAAACTGTAGGTGCAATTTCATCAAGATTATTAATCTCTAATGTAATTGCCTGCTCAGATTTGTTGCCTGCATTATCAGTTGCAATAAAAGTAAAGCTGTACTCATTCTGAGTCTCATAATCTGGACTACCATTTAATGTAACTTCACCTGTATTTGCATCAATCGAAAGCGCAGAATCGCTATCCTCACTTAACTCAAACTTCCATAAATCATCACCATCAACAGTAGCGGTATAAATAATTTGAGCGCCTGAATTTTCATCAATAGCTGCGGTTGTAGCAGATGATGTCAGCGCAAGCTGAGTAGTATCAATATTAATTGCAACCGACAAATTACTGATATTGCCCGCAATATCCTCAATACTCGCAGTGATTTCAGAACCATCAGTCAAATCAACTAATTGAGTAGAATACAATCCAGCATCAATATCATTCTGCTGTAATACATAACTTAAAATAAGGTTGTTGCCATCAAATAACTGAATAGTGTCACCAGCAATAACTGCCGAACCATCAGTTAACTGAGTGTCAAATTGAACTGTAATTACTGGGTTTAAATCATTTGTTAGCGCATCAGTATTAGAAATACCTGAATTAGAGCCAGCAGCTAACTGAAAATCAGGAGTAGCAGGGCTAATACTATCGATAGCTACAGCTTGCACCTCAATAATTTCAGCAAGGACTGATTCAAGATCCACAGGACCATCAGCAGAATCTGCATTCTGCTTAATCGTTTCCATTGCATCTACAGCTGTTGTTACAACAGCAAGATCTTCACTAGATACAAGACTAATACCGCTGTCATCAGAAAGAATCTCACCCAAGGTTTCTTCATCAAGCGATACCTTGCCATCAGAAGAAGTTACAATCTCAACCAAATTTTCTAAAACAACAGCTTCAATATCTGATGTATCAGAATCATCCGCAGCTGCTGCAACAGCGAGGACTGTGGCAATCTGTAAAGTAGCAACACGGTTAGCAACTGCATTCTCAGAGACATCTGAAATAGGGTCATAACTTGAAAGATCTTCACCTTCACCTAAGGTAATACCCAGGGCATCACTTAGGATAGTTTCAGCCTGATCCACGGTTTGGGTTTCATCAGATGCAATAATTTCCTGAACCAGTGTTGAAAGCGGGTTAATAACGGAATAGCCCGCAGGCGCGGTAAGCTCTAACTGGTTAACCGCACCAGTATCAACGTTAACACCACCTTTAATAATAATCTGAGCATCACCATAGTCACCACTGATAACCAACTGACCCAAAGCATCAGAGGTTACACCCTCGATTAGCTCACTCTCATCAGCGATACCATCATTATTAGTATCAGCATAGACTCTGGCATCACGAATATAACCATCAGAAACAACCATCTGCGTAAAGGCTGGAACTGTATTTCCTGCAACGTCCTGAATGGGGTTTGTGGCGGGCGTATATGAAACCTGCAAAGCGCTATCTGTTAGACCCTCTGCAGTTAAAACAACCGAACTACCATCCACCGCAATGCTTGAGATTTCGACAGTTTCGCCGCCCTGCGTGACCTGAAAACCATCAGCAGAGGGTGCAGAGCTGTCGAGTAACTCACTAAAAACAGCCGTAATCGTTCCATCCTCGACACTGGAATTTAATGCCAATAATTCTGGTGCAACTGTATCAATTGTTACCGCCAAAACTGGGCCCATTGGCCCCATCCCCGCAGTATTGGATTGCCTAACCAGAATTTGATAATCACCGTCTGCAGGTAGATTGAAAGTCGCTATTTCAACATCTGAAGAATCAGAACCTAAAACCCAATTCACCCCATTATCGGCACTGTATTCCCACTTGGCGCCTAACTTAATTCCTGAAACAGTAATTTCACCGTTATTGGAAATACCATCGTCTGCGATGCCTGCATCTTCAGTCAAAGCAACTTCAGCAACTTGAGGGAGTGTTTCGATAACACTAAGAACCACATCCTTTGGCTCACTAACATTGCCATTAGCATCTGAAGCGACAACAGAAAAAGCATAGCTCGACTGATTATAATAAAGTGGGTCAACTGACAGGGAAACTTCACCTGTAGTTGCATTAATTGTTAGAGCAGAATCACTGCCCGCAGCTAAACTAAAAGTAATACCTTCAAGCGTTTCTTGACCCTCGATCAGTGATACTGTGTAGATTACCTGACTGGCACCAGAATTTTCTGTGATTTGAGCAGTTTCATCTGAACCAATAACAGGTGTCTCAAAATCATCTTTATTTCGGTAATAGGTTGCAGCTCCTAGAATACCCAAAGAACCCAAAACAAGGGTTTGGGTCGAAAGCTGACTTAAATAAACACCAAAACCTTTAGCTGCTGACTGCTCAGCAAGCGCCTCAGCAACCTCACCCTGAGCCTCAGAAGTGCCATCAGCTTCGACAGCCTCTTCACCAGCCGCATCAGACTGCCCTGAATCAACTATCTGCTCATCTGCAGATTGAGTAACCTGTTCGGCGTCTTGCTCAAGCTGCTCTTTCTTGTCTTTACGTTTAGATTCTTTACCTTCAGCATCATCCGCCATAGCAACAATCTGGCTTTCGGGTAAAGCCAAATCAAGCTGCTCTCCTGCAGCTACATCTGCAGTCTCTTGGCTAAATTCGTTACCATTCTCCAATGCAGGCTTCTGCTCAGCAGGCTTGTTAACCAGTTTTTCGCTGTCAACAGCGTCATTAGTTGGCCTGATATTGGAATCTTTATCTGTAGTTTTCATTTAACTCACCTAAACGTAAAATTTTTTAATTATCTCTCGCCCATTGACTCTTTAAGCGTCTTAACAATCGGCTTGAGCAAGTAACTAAGTACTGTGTTTTTCCCTGTTTTCACTTCAACAGTGGCGGTCATACCCGGCAATATTTCAAGCTTGGCATCCGGGCGCCCGCTAAATTTTCGTCCTTGAGTTCTAATATGTACCCGATAAAAAGGCACATCGCCTCTCTGGGTATTTTCTTCCAATGTGTCGGCGCTTATATAAGAAAGTACGCCGTCAAGATCACCATAAATGGTGTAATCATAGGCTTCAATTTTAACCGACACATCAAGCCCCACTTCAAGAAAACCAATGTCCTGAGGCGCAACTTTTGCCTCAATCATAAGGTCATCTTCGAGAGGAACAATTTCTAAAACATCTTCACCGGCGCGGATCACACCACCAACGGTGGTTAAACGTATACTTTTAACAATACCCTTAACCGGCGCAGAAAGCGTCGTACCCTCTAACTGCTTTTTTCTTTGTATTAATAATTGAGATATACGTTCGAATTCTTCTTCTGTCTCGTTATATTCTGCTTGAGCACTCTGAAAGTAGTCATTACTAATCTTTCCTCGTTGGGCAACTAGCTCTGCTTCTTCACGTTGTAAGCGTAAAATTTCCGTTCTACTCACATCACCGCGAGCCAGTAATGGCTCATTCATCTGGATCTCTTCACGCACTAAAGCCAAAATTGCCTCAAGATTCTCAATTTCTTCATCTTTAGCCGACTGCCTGCGATCAAATAAAAGCTTTTGGCTCTTAACAAAATGCGGAAACTCCAGGCTGATATCAGCAAACTCAGGCGCTGAACCAAACAACTCAGCCGTTAACCGAGACATAGCTGCCGATAGCGCCGCCACCTGCGCCTTAGCTTCTTGGTAATCCGCTTCGGCATTGGTGGTTTCGAACTGAGCCACCACCTGACCCTGCTCAACAATCTCGCCCACCTTAACTGGCAGACGCTCTAAAACGCCACCGTCTTTAGACTGAATCAGCTGCACATTAGAACTAGGAATGACTACGCCTGGCGCTCGAGTAATCTGATCAATCTCTGAAAAATTAGCCCACACAAAAAACGATGTCAAAGCAGCAAAAACCGCCCAGAGTACCCAGCGAGAACCGCGCAGCTCTTCATTGATTGCACGCTTCTCCATATCAGAGGAATTAGCCGATCTAAAAAACCATAATGGACTCATTTCGCGCCCCTCTTCTTTGCCTGCTCAGCTAAATAATCAAGAACCTCTTGCTTAGGCCCATCTAAAGTAACTCGACCCGAGTCCATCACCACAATACGATTAACATGCTTTAACACACCCGCCTTGTGAGTTGCCAAAACAATTACCGAATCATCCGGAAGCTGCTCAAACAGGTGATTCATAACAAACTCTTCCAAACGTGTATCCATAGAAGCTGTAGGCTCATCAAGCAACATCACCTTAGGTCTCGCTAAAAGTAATCGAGTTAAACCAACTAACTGCCGTTGACCACCCGACAAACCCTTACCGCCCTCAGAAATATTAATTTCAAGGCCACTTGGGTGATTCTGAATCGCTTGATCAAGACCGGTTAAAGCCGCCGCCTTAAGAATTTGCGTATCACTCATAGACGGCAAGCCCAAAACAAGATTTTCTCTTAAGGTGCCGTTGAATAGACGTACTTCCTGCGGAAGATAACCAATTTGCTCGCGAACAAACTCATTGGCCACAAGTGACATGTCCATATCATCAAGGAATACACCGCCCTGCTGAGGCTGATATAAACCGGATAAGATTTTTATCAGTGTCGACTTACCTGAACCAACTGCGCCTAAGACCGCCACGCGATCTCCCGGCTTAAAGGCAAGTTTCTCAACCGTAACCTGCGGGGCATTTTCTTCATAGGCAAAGGCCACCTGATTTAGCTTGATCTGACCATTGCAGTTATCAGGAACAACCAAACGCTGATGCTCTCTTTCGCTAGGCAATGCCATAATGCCATCCAGAACATCCAAGGCGATCTTGGCATGTTTCCACTGTACAATCATGTTCGGCATTTGTGCCAAAGGGGTCAGTGCACGACCAGAAATAATCGAACAGGCAATCAAACCACCCATGGTCAAATTGCCATTAACAATGGAATAAGCACCAGCAGCAACAATACCCACATAACTTAACTGCTGAATAGACTGGGTTGAACTGGTAGAAAATGCTGTTAGCAATTTAGATTTCAAATCAGTGGTAGTAATAGTTTTAGTAAGCTCACGCCAACGATCTTCTAACTTCCATTCCGCAGAGGCCGCTTTAACCGACTCAACACCATCAATAGCCTCAATTAGTAAGCCATTTTTCTTATTTGACTCTTCCATACTTTCAGCTGTGTAGCGTTCAATTGGGCCCTTCATGGCCAAACCAATCAAAAGACCCACCGGAATCATCAACAACGGTACAAAAGCCACCGGACCGGCAATAATGTAAATCACCAGAATAAATATCAAAGCAAACGGCGCATCAGCCAAAATAAACAATGCTGAAGAGGTCATAAAGTTACGTACAGACTCAAAATGCCTAATTTGCGAGGCAAAGGTACCCACAGTTTGCGGGCGGCAATCTGAACGTATCGCAAGAGCTTTAGAAAAGAACACACCAGACAACTCTAAATCGATCGCTTTACTCGCCTTATCGACTAAATGCGAACGAACCAGCTTCATGATTAGCTCAAAGAAGATCGCAATAAATACACCAATGGTTAGAACCCAAAGCGTGCTAAAGCCCTTGGTAGGTACAACTCTATCGTAAACCTGCATGGTATACAGCGCCGACATGATGCCAAAGGTACTTAATACAAACGTAGCGAAGATCGCTTCAAAAAATACTCCACGTCGCTTTCTTGCAGCGTAAATAAACCAATCCTTTGCAGAGAACCCAGCCATCTCAGCCTGCAAGCTCTGATCCTGATGAACCAATAGCTGTATAACCTGACCCTCAGCCAGATCATCTTCTGAGACCGAATCTACTTTCCAATCGGAACCCTCAGCTATGTATTCACCATTCTGCTTGCCGCGTAATAACTTAAGTTGCTCGCCATCGGCAGATACCCAAAACACCGGAAAATCAGACTTCACTAATTCCGGAATCGACAACTTAGTTATAGGACCCTCAGGAAAGCGTTCATTCCATATTGCCACCGCCTGATCCGCAAGGGACATATCTTCTAAGGCAACGCCAGACTCAGCTTCTTGCTGATAAACAAAGCGATGTGCAGGAACAGCAACGCCCTGCAATGATGCAAGGCGTGATAACAAAGCGGCGAGCTCTTCTCTAACGCCGTCCTGTTGGTAAGGGGTAGTCGATTCTATAGTCGAATCGTCAACTAAATCACTCAAAGCTTAACACCTAAAATTGTCGGATTAATTTCATTCATCAAAACCCTTAGTCGATAGATTGAAGTGAGATACTGCACCTCAAAATCAACCAGAGTATTTCTTGCCTGCGTTGCCTCGCGCTGAGCATTTAAAACATCTAACCAAGACTTCTTGCCCACCGCATACTGACGCAAATAGGATTCAATCACTGAATTTGTTGCATCAACTAACATTTTTGAGGGCTCTAACTGAAATGAAACCGAGGCATATTCATTCCAAGCTGTTTTAATCTGACGGCGTAATTCACGCTTTTCAGCTTCAAGACTGTCGCGAGCAGATTGCTTTCTTTGTTTAGCGGCAGAAATCGAAGAGGCCACAGCTAGACCAGCACCAGGCTGAAACTGAACAGACACAAAGGTCTCTTCTTGATCAACACGAGAAGGATCAGGATCGTTATAACGCTTTTCATAAGCCAAGGATACTTGAGGATATAAGGCTGATTTGGCAGATTTTATATTAGCCTCAAAACCCTTAATCTCAGATTCAATACGCGCAATACGAGGAGAAACCTTAATACCCGTGGCGACTGCCTCATTAAGTCCAATACCAAATGGTTCGGGGTTTTTATTAACAAGTACCGCATCGATAACACGACCTACAGTCAACTCAAGGGAAGCTTTAGAAATATCTTTAGCACTGGCTGCCTGGATCTGAGCAGATCTAGCGGACTGCAAGCGCGCCTGCGCCAACATTGCATCTACATCTGGGCTTGTTGCCGCCTCAACACGACGCTCAATAATTTCATATAAACGCTGATGCTCATCAACATTTAGGCTAGCAATTTCTAATTTTTTTTCAGATTTAAAGTAATCAAAAAACAAACCAATTGTTTCAAGCATTACCGATTGCTGCGCTTCAGAAATACCTGAAAGAGCACCGTCTCTATTAGACTTAGCTAAATCAATGTCTGCATTGATACGCCCACCCATCCAAATAGGCATACTCGCAGTAGTCACATCCTGTTTAACATCAGTAGAAGATTCTTGGGCACTAGCACCTACTGTTGGAAAACGACTCCAGCGAGAAGCAGCAAGCTCACTCTTAGCTGCGCGATACTGCCCCTCAGCACTCAAAATCAACGGATGGGTTTTAATCGCATACTGTATAGCCTGATCAACAGATAATGCTTTCGCCTCACTGGGGCTTTCAGCCTGCAATGTAATAGAAACCGACAGCGACAATAAAGCTAATATTTTTTTAAAATTATTTAAAGATGTCACGTTTTAACCACGCAATATTATTAATATTTGTTGTTTTTAAATTTTCTAATCATAGTCTGCAAAATGCAGCGTATGGACCACTAAAAAAAAACTTTTCCCTAATACCGACTTTATGGTTTATAAGACCCAAAGTCAATCTGATAAATGCCCAAATAGCCTGATATAGAGACAAATTTACCATATAAAAAAACCATCGAAATAAATAAAGAAAAAAAGGAAAAAAACAAAGAAATAAAGAAATAAAGAAATAAATCAACAGCAACGTTTATTATCACCATCAACCAAAACAGATAGGCGAAAAAAAACGGCCGCAAAAGCGGCCGTTTTAATTGTTTCTCTAATAGTTTAACTATTAGGGAGTCATGCTACCGATATAATCTTCAATATCTGCAGCTGTCGTGCGCGTAGCACCGTTACCAACAGCACCTGAAATTACCGCATCGCCTGTCAAACCAAACAGCGAGCGAAGTAACATCAGACCATCAGTCAATGCATCAACCACACCATTGCCATCAATATCAGCAAATGAGCTAGATGCAGTCTCTAACGCCGCCAATACTTCTTCAGAAGACATTGGAGAATCACCGGCAATAGCACCATCTGTTACAGCAGCGCCAGTAAGACCGAATGCATAACGAAGCAACATTAGACCATCTGTCAACGCATCAGCAGTACCATTACCATCGAAGTCAAAGCTTCCGCTTAGAATATCCATAGTATATGGCGTTGCATCAAACTGATAACCAGCAGCATTACTTGCAGCAGAGAAGTTAATCACTGTGCTTACCAGACTGTCATCGTCAGCAACATTAAATGTTGCAGTCAACAGGTCAGCTGGTAATGAACCAGGCCAGTTACCAAACAAAGATGCCCAGTTCGCAGTAATGTACTTATCAGTTGAAGCATCACCATCTTCGTTATCAGTATCATTCGCAGGCTGGCCCGATGAAATATTATCTGTAGACAATACATCAGCAAACTCAACAAATGTCAGTACTGAACTATCGTAATGAACACGTAAGCCCAAGCCAGTTAACGAAGAATCTGCATCAGAAACGTCATAACCAACGGTTACAGATACTGGCGAACCAACCATACCCTTAGGCGAACCACTTACAAATACAGACTGCTTAGGACCTTCCTGAACTGCTGGATCGTTAGGTGCAAAATCAGCATTATCACCTACACCATCGTTGTCGCTATCAGCTGTTTCTGAAGCGTCGTTCGGGAACGCATCTGCATTATCACCAGTTCCGTCACTGTCAGAGTCAGTCGTTTCAGAAGCATCGTTCGGGAACGCATCTTCATCATCGTTAACACCGTCATTGTCAGAATCAACTGGGCCAGCTGGCGCAGCGGAGATGGCAATATCAGTTACTACAACACCCACATCCTGAGTATTTAGATACAACAGGAATGAACTGAACGTGTTAGCACCCTGAGCAGCTACAGCGATTGTATAAGTCGCTGCATCCGCACCACTTACTGTAACTGCTTCAGTGTTGAACGAAGGCTCAGTATCTGGGTGTGGGTTCTTTTCAAAGCGGAAGCGTACATCAGCATCACCACCTGCAGGTACAGAACCTGTAAAGGTAATTACGCTATCTTCAGCAATTGTCATTGGGTAAAGCGAAGTGTTCATGTTAGCGAAACCAGCCCAAGCTTCAGTGCCTGATGGATAGGTATAAACTGAACCTTCTCCAATCGTAGTACCACCAAAGGCTTCAGTAATCACAAAACCGTCAGCAGGTGTGTACTCTGGATCAGTTCCACCAGTGTCAGTTGATGTACCAGCACATGCATCATATGTGTTAGCAGCATCACCTGAGCCTAGAACAAGTACACGGTTTGCCCAGCCTGAGTAATCAGTGATCAATGAACCACCATCTATCTCAGCAGCACACTCAGCATTCGCAGCATTATCAATTAAGTTCTCTTGAACACCATCAACAACCCACAAGTATTGCATGTTCTCGGTCGGTGCAGGATCTAACGTCACTGTCCAAGTACCATCACCATTATCAGATGCTACTGGACCACCATTTGGATCCCAGCCCCACGAAGGACCCGTCAAACGTACCGCAGATCCATCAGTCGTCAATACAAGGTCAACAGCTGTTGGCTCTGGATCAGTTCCACCAGTATCACCACCAGTATCACCGGCTACTCCAAGGTTAGCTGTGCCGGTGTGACCAGCTGTCAAGCTCACGTTATCAATACTAACAGCACCAGCATCAGCACCCATATCGAAAATAACACGGCTTGTATCGCCACCGAAGGTGTCACCTGTACCATCCAACGCAGCAGTCAAATGCATAACAATTGTCTGCGTGGTAGCACTAACATTAACTGTGTCAGTATGACCTAAGTAAGGAGCAACAGACTGACCAATACCTGCAACGATTGTACGGTCAGCACCAGTTACATCAAATGACAACGTGTAGTCTGAACCCGCTGTAACATTGACATAGCCACTTAGGTTTACATCCCATGGATTTCCAGCAGCACCAACATCAGCCTGGTTAACACCTTCAACCGGGTTGTAAGCATTACCATACCAAGTAGATGATGTAGCTTCGTCAAATGTACCATCAGTTACAAGATTACCAGTTGTTGGAGGTGTACCACCAGTATCTCCACCAGTATCACCACCAGTATCACCGGCTACTCCAAGGTTAGCTGTGCCGGTGTGACCAGCTGTCAAGCTCACGTTATCAATACTAACAGCACCAGCATCAGCACCCATATCGAAAATAACACGGCTTGTATCGCCACCGAAGGTGTCACCTGTACCATCCAACGCAGCAGTCAAATGCATAACAATTGTCTGCGTGGTAGCACTAACATTAACTGTGTCAGTATGACCTAAGTAAGGAGCAACAGACTGACCAATACCTGCAACGATTGTACGGTCAGCACCAGTTACATCAAATGACAACGTGTAGTCTGAACCCGCTGTAACATTGACATAGCCACTTAGGTTTACATCCCATGGATTTCCAGCAGCACCAACATCAGCCTGGTTAACACCTTCAACCGGGTTGTAAGCATTACCATACCAAGTAGATGATGTAGCTTCGTCAAATGTACCATCAGTTACAAGATTACCAGTTGTTGGAAGTGTACCACCAGTATCTCCACCAGTATCTCCACCAGTGCCGGCACATGCATCGTATGTATCTGATGCGTTCCCTGAATCTAGAACATGTACACGATTAGCATAGTTAGCATAATCAGTGATTAATGATCCACCATCTATCTCAGCTGCACACTCAGCATTCGCAGCATTGTCAATTAGGTTCTCTTGAGCACCATCAACAACCCACAAGTATTCCATGTTCTCAGTCGGTGCAGGATCAAGGCCAACAGTCCAAGTGCCATCACCATTATTAACGGCTTCTGGACCGCCAGCAGGATCCCAACTCCACCAAGGGCCTGTCATACGAACTGCAGTTGCATCAGGTGCAGACACAGTTAGCAATAGACCAGATAAAACAGTACCAGTATCACCAGCACCATCATAATCAGCAGCACAGCCGCCGTAGTAAACAGTGTCTAGAACTGCATCACCATCAACGGAAACTGTACGGTTGATAAATTCTGGTTGATCACCATTTTCATCTTCTGCACCAAGGCTTACCGAGGCACAACTTGCGTCAGCCGCTAGAGGCTCTTGCGCAACATCTAACTTGTAAACATATGTGTGGAAGCCAGGCTCTAGCTCAATAGGAAGCAACCAAACACCGTCACCATTGTCATCAGTCATTGGTGCACAGCCACCGCAGTAACCATTAAATGAACCCTCAACAATTGGTACAGCACCAGCTAGATCAACGCCCGTCATATCAACAGAGAAAGTCACTGTTCCACCAACAGTTGGATCAACACCGCCACCACTATCAGCATCAACATTAGCAACCACATCAGTAATTACCACTGGCACATCAAGTGTATCTAAATACATAATAAATGAGGCAAAGGTATTAGCACCCTGCGCAGGAACATTTATTGTATAAGACGCTATTTCAGCGCCAGAAACTGTTGCCACCTCTGTATTAAACGAAGGCTCAGTATCAGGATGTGGGTTCTTTTCAAAACGGAAACGAACATCTACATCGCCACCAGAGGGAACAGAGGCGTTAAAGGTAATTGTACCCGCTTCTGTTAACTTAATTGGATATAAACTAGCATTAAGATTCGCAAAACCACCCCACGATTGGGCAGATGCAGGACGATTGTAAGCTAAACCTTCACCAATTTCTGTATCACCAAAGGCCTCGTTAAATGCAGCCGCAGCAACATTAGTAAAGTTAGCATCGTCATCTAATGGCAATGGATCATTGGCATCTTCGATACCATCATTGTCATCATCATTATCAATTAGATCAGGTGTACCATCACCATCAGTATCAACTGCATTACAGGTGTTAAAGACATCACTATCAATAACAACGGCTTCTGTAACACCACCCTCTGGGGCAACCCACTGGCGGTAAGCAACGGAATCAACTAGATTCTCTTGTTCGCAAAGACCACTATCATTTTGACTAACGAGATCTTCCCAATCAACTTGCGAAAGACCTGAATCAGAAACCCACTGATAGCTAAATGAACCAGGAACAGAATCTAGCACTACAGTCCAGGTATCATCACCATTTGAAGTTGCAGTATATGCATCATTGGGGTTACCAATCGTTTTGCCATCAATATTAGTTGCTAGCAATACCATTGAAGCACCAGGCGCCGTAACGGTAAGGCTAAAGCCTAAATCATTAGAAGTTTCTGTACCAGTGTGACCAGCTGTCAAGCTCACGTTATCAATACTAACAGCACCAACATCAGCACCCATATCGAAAATCACACGAGTTGTATCGCCACCAAAGTCTTCACCTACACCGTCCGCCTTGGCAGTCAAATGCATAACAATTGTCTGTGTGGAAGCACTAACAGTAATTGTGTCAGTATGACCCAGGTAAGGAGCAACAGACTGACCAAAACCCGCAACTATCGTACGGTCAGCACCAGTTACATCAAATGACAACGTGTAGTCTGCACCCGCTGTAACATTGACATATCCACTCAGGTTCACATCCCATGGATTTCCAGCAGCACCAATATCAGCCTGGTTAACGCCATCGACTGGATTATAAGCATTACCATACCAAGTAGTCGATGTGGCTTCGTCAAATGTACCATCAGTGACAAGGTTATTTGCCATTGAAGCCGAACTAAACAAAATCAGCATAGCAGCAAAAATTGACTTAGCTGTTAATGACTTAAAACAGCTACCCATAGATGTAAAAATTGAAATACAAGATCTTAGATGTCGCATAATTATTTTTATCCAATATTATTAAACTTTAGATGCCCCAACAGAAGCAATCACTTCAAACTGATAATCGGCAAACCCTCATGCCAAAAACCAAAAAAAATGGAAAAAGACTCATCTGTAACTTTAATTACTAGATTAAATACAAAATGGTTTATAGATTAGAAAGCGCCGAACAAAGCTTAAAGCCCAACAAACCCCATACCAAAATAAACAATTTATATTGTCTTATTATTAAAATCACAGGAAGAATCTATATTTTTCCTTACTCTGATTGTCAGGCTCATCGTATCTTTAAACCACCCCTATAAGTTAAGAGGGGTTTTTAATGCGCTGAAATGGAGGAATGTAAAGTTTTATTTACTTTTGCATAGATGCCTATTTTTCATAAAAATAGGGCGGATGCCTTGAATGGTGCCCGGGGCCGGACTTGAACCGGCACGGTGTTGCCACCGAGGGATTTTAAGTCCCTTGCGTCTACCAATTTCGCCACCCGGGCTTTTGGAGGCGCTGGTCGGAATCGAACCGACGATGGCGGAGTTGCAGTCCACTGCATTACCACTTTGCTACAGCGCCACAAAAATGTGGACTTTTAAGAACAGGCTTCGACCAGGTAGGTAGTCAAAAGCAAGGTGCGCTATTCTAAGGTGTGACGACAATAAATCAACTGTTAAAATCGTCTTTTTTGATATGTCGTCGCCAATTATCAAAGAAACCCATGAAAACAACTCAAAAAGCAGACTGTTTACTAATCCCCAGTAGATTCTGACTCGGAATCTTTATCGCCACGCATTTCAGGCCACGCCTGCTTAAGATAGACCCACATAGACCATAATGCCAAGCCCGCAGAAGCATAAAGCCCCAGATAACCAATAACCGCGAAAGCACCAAAGGTTTTACCGGCGAGCAACAAAAATACAATAGCCGCCATCTGCACCCAGGTTTTTACCTTACCTATCATAGAAACAGCCACTTCTTCGCGCAGATCTCTTTCAGCCATCCATTCACGCAATGCAGAAATAACCACCTCGCGACCAATAATCACCACGGTTGGCAATGCAAACCAAATAGTGGCGTTAGCCTGAAGCAGCATAATTAGTGCCACAATAACAATTAGCTTATCCGCCACTGGGTCTAAAAATGCACCAAAGGGGGTTTCAAGACCCATCTTTCGCGCCAAATAGCCATCTACCCAATCAGTTAACGCCGCCAACCCAAAAATTGCCGCCGAAGCAACATGACTCCAACCCCAGGGTAAGTAATAAAGAATAACAAACACAGGGATCATACCGATGCGTAGTAAGGTAAGTTGGTTGGGAAGGTTCCACATGGTTAAAAAGTTCTCTTAATTTAGATCAAATATTTATTTTCAACTAACTTACTCATTGTAGAGCGCACTGTAAATAGCTTCAGCCACCTTTTTACTAATATTAGGTACTTTTGCCAAATCCGCCACACTGGCTTTCTTAACTTCGCCAATACCACCAAAGTGTTTAAGTAGGTCTCGGCGACGTTTAGGCCCAACCCCCGCAATACCCTCCAGCGGGGAAGTGCGACGCTTTTTATCTCGTCTTTGTTTATGCCCGGTAATAGCAAATCGATGAGCCTCATCACGAATCTGCTGTAACAGATGCAAAGCTGCGGTTTGAGGCTTGGCAATCACCCGATTATTTTGGTCCGCCAAGATCAAGGTCTCCAAACCCGGCTTGCGCGTAGTGCCCTTGGCAATACCCAACAACAGCACCCCCACTACACCTAGCTCATTCAGCACATCCTTAACCATACCCAACTGACCCTTACCGCCATCGATCACCAAAATATCAGGCAACTTAGCCTCACCCTCAAGCAACCGCGTATAGCGACGACGAATCGCCTGCGCCATGGCCGCATAATCATCGCCCTGCGTAATTCCCTCGATATTAAACTTGCGATAGTCGCTCTTTAAAGGGCCATTACTATCAAATACCACGCAACTAGCAACGGTCGCTTCACCACTACTGTGACTAATATCAAAGCACTCCATACGCTGAGGGGCTTCATCTAACTCAAGAGTTTCACGCAAAGACTCAAACCGCTGTTGCTGAGTCTTTTTAGAGGCTAATTTAGCCGATAAATTTTGCTCCGCCGTTCGTAAAGCCAGCTCTAACCACTTAGATCGCACCCCGCGCACTGAATGACGGATCTCGATACCACGCCCAACCTGTTGGGCGATGGCGTCAGCAATAACCTCCACATCGGTAATCTTGTGACTCACCACAATTTCTTTAGGTAAATCTGGGCGCGAGCCACCCTCTAAATACAGCAGTGGTAAAAAATCACCCAATAGCTCATCAGGGCTGTTCACTAAGCGTGATTTTGGATAATAACTACGACTCCCCAAAATACGCCCCTGCCTGATATAAAGTATATGCACGCAGACCATGCCATCGATCACCGCCGCAGCCACTACATCGATCAAACCCCTACCCTTCTCAATCACCTGCTGTGACTGAATCTGCCGCAAAGCAGAAATTTGATCACGATGATCAGCTGCCTTCTCAAAATTAAGCTCAGCCGATGCGTTCTCCATATCAACTTCAAGATGCTTTAAAATCTTATCCGCCTTACCATCTAAATATAGACGAGTTTTATTCACATCCTGCGCGTAATCCTCAGCGCTTACCAAATCCACACAGGGCGCCGTACATCGCTTAATTTGATACTGCAAACAGGGCCGCGAACGGTTTTTAAAAAATACATCCTCACACTGACGAACCTTAAAAACCTTCTGCAAAAAACCCATGCTATCGCGCACCGCCTGCACACTCGGGAAAGGACCAAAATAACTGCCCTTGGCCTTTTTGGGACCACGATGAAAAGCCAGCCGCGGCCAGGTATCGCGATCGGATAAAAAGATATAGGGGTAGCTTTTATCATCGCGCATCAAAATATTAAACGGCGGACGATATTGTTTAATTAAATTATGCTCAAGAATCAGCGCCTCAATTTCAGTTTCAGTAACCGTCACCTCAATATCAACAATGCGCTTCACCAAAGCCTGGGTTTTAAGCGTCAAACCCGACTTGCGAAAATAACTACTTACCCTATTCCTCAGCTTTTTTGCTTTACCCACATACAGCACCGCACCCTCGGCATCCAGCATTTGATAAATGCCCGGACGCTGGGTAAGCGATTTTAAAAAAGAGTCAGAATCAAAAGCCATGGCCGATTGTACCGATTTTTTAACCCAAGTGGATCAGAGAAACTAGGTTATACAAATGCTAATCTTTAAATATGCTAGCATCAATTAGTTTCCAATCGTAACCTAGCGGACAGGCAACCCATGAAAAAGCACTATATAAAAGCCCAACAGCTACTAGATGACTCATTCAAGCTAGCGTGGCAAGTCTACGAAAGCGGCTACCGACCCAACTATATTGTTGGCGTATGGCGTGGCGGCGCACCCATTGGAATTGCTGTACAAGAATTTCTCGATGTACTAGGCGTAGAATCAGACCATATCGCTATCCGCACCTCTTCCTATACCGGCATAGGCCAGCGCAGTAAAAAGGTCAAAGTCCATGGTCTTAGCTATATTATTCGCCAACTAGAATCCGAAGATTCATTATTAATCGTCGATGATGTTCATGACACCGGCCTATCCATTGAACAGGCCATCGAAGACCTGACCAAAGCCTGCAAGAAAAACACCCCAGAAATTCGCGTGGCCACCCCCTACTTCAAGCCCAAAAACAATAAGACAGACAGCGTGCCCGATTACTATATCCACGAAACTAATGAATGGCTTGTTTTCCCGCACGAACTGCATGGCTTAAGTGCCGATGAAATTAGGCAACATAAACCCGAGCTAGCAGGTTTGATAGAGAAAATGGCGCCGATTATTGAAAACCAATAACTAAGCCAATTTTGGAACCGCCAAATCAGGAAAAGACAGCCTAAAAGCCGTATGCTCACCTAACTCAGACTCACAATAAATATCGCCATCTAGGGCCTGCATGGTGCGCTTGCAGTAAGCCAACCCCAAGCCTGTGCCGCCGGACTTGCCCGAGGTATAAAAGCTATCAAATAACCTAGAAAGGTTTTCAGGCGCAATCCCTGGGCCCGTGTCGCGCACTTGAATTTGTCGAGTGGCCAAAAATGTAGAAATCACAATCTCTGCTTTGGGCATATGTTGCACATAATAGAGCGCATTACCAATTAGGTTATAAAGAATATATTTAACCAATACTGGGTCGACCAAAATCTGAAAATCACTACCCACAACAGAGACCTTACTCCTGAGCTCAGCATCTTTGTAGGCATAACTAGAAACAGCTTCATGGCAGATATCTAAGGCAGAAACCAGCTGAAAGTTTAGCTTATCAATGGGCTTTTCATTAATCGCATCCATGGTGATATCGATAATTTGATGACTGCTGTTAATCACATCAATAACATCTTCATAATATTCATGAAATTCATCATTGTTTGATTTGTTATGGTTTTTTAGTAGATGAATAGCCCCATGAATTTGCGATAGCGGGTTACGCATTTCATGAGCGATAGAGCCAGCCAAAGATTTTAAATATTTCAATTTTTCTTCATGTCTAATCGCATTATCTAAAAATATTTTGCTTTGATGACATACTGTAGCTAATAGTTTGATATCGTCGCTGTTATATGGCGTTTCGCTCAACCGACTACCTAAAACAATGCCCCCCTCGATACGACTAGATGAACGCATAACAAGCACAAGGCTTTTATCATCAAGGCCTACTTCTCTACCATGTAATACATCACTTGAATTCAGAAGTAGATTTTCAACTTTTTTCAACTGATTTTCTGTAAGTTTTCTATCCTGATCTAATAAGAAAAGATTCTTGTTCTGGAAAGCATAAATTGAAGTATTTTTAATTGACATTGAATCTTTTAAAATCCTAGCCACACCCTCAAGAATACTTTGCTTTTCCAATCGGTTTTGAAGGTGCATTAACCTACTCAACACATCCGTTGGGCTATACCAATCAGTGATCCATTTTTTTTCAGCCGCAGTTTGTAATGCACGACACAATCGTTCGCCATTCATTGCCCAAATAATGCCCATACAAGAATTAGCAATAATAGTTAGCGAACTCAATTGATATTCAAATCCATTTATAATCAAAAAACTAAAAATAATCGCACCACAGACAATCAACTGAGATACCGTTCGACTAATCACAGCGCGTATATTAAATAAGTCTTTTTTAATCATCGCATAGCCAATAATCGTTAGGCTGGAAGCAACAAATAAAATACCCAACGGATAAAACTCAATCCCGTAATTACAGAGATAATCACTGGCCGCTAAGAAATAAATAAAAACGCTGATTTTGCAGCATTTTAAAATTGCTTTTTTTGGCTCTTGCGCGTTTTTTTCAGCTTGCGAAGCAATAAATAACCCACGTAAAACAACAATTATTGTCTGCAGAACATGGATCCAATGTAATGATCCAGCTTTGGGATAATGTCCCCAAAAATACTGATAATAGCCATCGATAAACAAGTCCGTGGTTAACAGAAAAATTGTCAAAATCCCACAAAAGACGTATGACAAGTTTATATATCGCCTCTCTTTATAGCTGTCAGATAGCTCTGCTAAAAGCTGATAGAGACTCGTAGGCAAAAATAAGATTAATAAATAGCCAAAACGAGCCAACGACTCTGAAAGTATTGGCTCTGAAGTTTGAAAAAGGATAGCCCAGGTTGCCTGCCAGAAAAAAGTAGTTATACAAAGCAATAAAAATGCTTTATGTGGCCGCTTTAAAATATCAGTTTTTTGCCAAAGATAATAAGCAACAACCAAGAAATAAATCGAAACTAACGCTGGAAGCAATGAATACATATTAAGACTATCCCCTAACTAACGCGGCTATCTAGACTCTCTTTAAGAGAACCCAATTATTGCCTTACAAAATTTGATAACGCTTAACTTTAGCCGCTACATCTGCAGGCAATTTTTTTATCCTTTTCGTTAAGGAATCAGTATAGACAACCGTTTGAAAACCTTTTGACACAATTTCACTTTTTTCATTAAAAAACTTAAACATCAAGTCAAAAGATGTATTTTTAAGATTTTCAATATTTAGCTCGCAGTGAATTTTTTGAAAAGGCAATACCTCTTGTACGTAATCGTTATGCGCAGCTCTGGTTAGGAATGCGCCATCCATTTCAAACATATTGGTGTAGATACACTCCGTAAACCACATCTCCCTACAGATACCCTGCCACTCAAAATACCGTGCAAAATAAATATTGCCATAGGCATTTGAATCCTTAAGAAAAGGAGTAAGCTCATAACGATAGGTTTGGCGATGCTTAAAAAAATTAGCATCATTCGCCCCAGTCCACATTTCTTTGCTGAGTAAACTGCTAGTGGGTTGGTTTTCAGTTATTTGTTCATGATTTAGTACAGTTTTCATATTCTTCTCCAGATATAGTAAAAATAATTGAGTAAGTCCTTTTTCGACTTAATAAGTGGTCAAGACCACTACTTAAAATATAGTGAAGTAATACGAAAGTATGTGATGGGGTTTGTTAGCGAACAGTTTATTAATTTAATTGTGAAAATAATGAAATTTAGAATATAAATTTAGTTTGGACATGGAAATTGATTAAATTTAAGAAATGCACCTATCAATTAACACCACCAAAACCCCAAAACTAAGATAAAATAGCCACCTAATTACAAACAGCCTTAAAAGTATGCCAATCAATAGAAAATTCTGCGTTGCCCCAATGATGGATCGGAACGATTAGCAATAAAATCAATGGATTAAAATGGCATGGTGCAAAAATGGTAACAGTGCCAGAGGGGGTCTAGAATAGCCCGTTTCAACTTTTTTTCTCACCCAACACCACAAATTTTCTCTTTTAAAGAAACTAAAACTGCATCTCTATTAAAATCGCCCACATGAATACTGAGCGCGGTATTGGGTTTCTGTTCAAGTAAATACTTAACCAAAAGTCTGTTTTCGGCATAATACAACTGAGGCACCCTAGCATTAGTCCTATTATCTCTAGCACAGATATATCTAACCGTATCATCCTTTGAAATTGTCGATTGCCCACGAACATTTTCTGCATAGCCCTCGGCTATCCAATCAGGTGTAAAAAGTATTTTGATCAACCCAACGGTATTACGCTGATCGGTATGTGTAGCCTCGTGCGCGATTATTCCTGCGATCTCGCTAGTCTCACCATTATTTAACATTGAAAAGAAGACTGAAGGTCTAAAATAGATATTGAATATATTCACCGCAATAGGAGGGTTATCCGTAAAGTTTATTGCCAAAAAAGAAAAGAAACGATCAGATGGGGGTAAATATATTTTATACCTTGTTTCTGAATTATTAAGCGGGCTTTGTCTTAAAAGTTCACTTGAATGCTCAAGGATTTGACTGATCTGTTGAGGAGAAACATCAGACAAGGCATAGAAATCAAACCGATCATTAGAATAAATTTTTTGAAAATATAATGGGGAAAACAACACAATTAACGCGTAGCTGTATACGATAAACCCGATAGCTAATTCAAATAGCGTATAAATCGATTTTTTCCAAGTTGAAAAAGGCTGATTGCCTTTTCTAAGAGAACGGAATGGATGCAGCCAAGATAATATTCGGAATAAGATTGAACGCATTTAAAACGCCTAAAAAAATTTAATGTGCTATTGGTGCATAGATTTTTAAAAATAAAGCGTAAAAAACATAGTTTAACGCCAAATCCTGCCACGGTAACTCAACAAAAGTCAGCCTGATCGAATCAACACTAACAGATACCATTGTTATTAATTTCTAATTAATAATAGACCATGCATGATGATTGGTGTGCCATAAGCCCGATGATCCCGCCAATTCTTCGCAACTAGTCTACAATTTCAGTATTGCAAGCAATACAGATTCAAGGAAGAATAATGGCGAAGCCATTTACCATTAAGCTCTTTATGCCAAGCGGCAATGCCAATGAGCTAAAGCTTATCGAAAAGATGAACTGGACAGGGCTGGGGATGGAAATATCCCGCACGGCATGGCCGACACACCGCAAGCGTGAAGAACTGCAACAGGCGGGTATCTATATACTAGTGGGCTACGATGATGATGAAGATTTGCCCTGCCTATATATTGGGCAAGCCGATGGCATTAAAAATCGATTAGAAAGTCATTTTAAAAATAAATCATTTTGGGACAGAGCATTAATCTTTGTCTCCAGTAACCAAGGCCTAAACAGAGCGCATATCACATGGCTAGAATGGGCACTCATACAAAAAGCCCAAGCCATCGGGCGTTGCAAGCTAGATAACACATCAATACCCAATGAACCGCGACTAACCGAATCAGAGCGAGCCGATACACAGGAATTTTTACACGAAATACTCAGTATTTTGCCATTGGTAGAAGTGACCGCCTTCGAAAAAGCGCAAAAGATAGAACAGCAAAATACACCACAGCAAAAATCGTCCAATGAAAATACCATTGTCGTACCCGCCAATAAAGGGGGTTTTGAAAGGGTATTTTTGGGGGAACATTGCTGGTATGCCGTACGGATCGCCGGTGGCAGGCTTGAGCAAATTAAATATATTGCTGCCTATCAAACCGCACCTATTTCGGCTATTACCCATATCGCCGAAGTGGCATCTATCGAACCCTATGGGGATGGGAAAAAATACAAACTATACTTCAACGCGCCCGCTAGACCTATTGGGCCGTTAAAGCTAGGAAATACTCATAAAAACTCGATGCAAGGTCCTAGGTATACCAATAATATTGTTCTGAATAATGCACGGGATATGGGGGATGTTTTTTAGTTAGCAGTTGGAATGATCCTTGGTTGGTGCAAAAATGGTTACAGTACGAGAGATCGGTTTTTCACTACAATTAAACAAACTTTTCAAGAAAATGAAGACCTTGCCCTTCGACACCCCCAGTAAGAATTATCTTAGGAATAGCATTTTCTGAAGCCCAAACGATTGCTAACTGACCAAACTGGCTAGCAAGGCCTATGGCTTCGCCACAGGTTAAGCCCAAAACACACAAACTAGGTTCTGCTGGCCACTGACTGTCGCGGTCTTTACCTTCGCCATTAAAATACAGGGTTTCTCTGGTATCTAAATAACTTATTAGCTGTTGTTGATATTCTTGGTTCGCTTTTTCCGTTACTAACTGACCATCTGGGTTATAAGCAGTAATAAATGTGCAAGTTGCCAACTTATTAAATCTGTATAACTCCAATAGCGTTTCTGATTTTTTACCTATATTAAGCACAAACTGCTGGCCGCGATCATTCACAATATAATCTGTTTGCAAGTAATCATTTAGTAACTGTTTAGAAAAACCAGCTAAATCATTCTGAATTGAATTTATAATTAATTGTTTTTCATGGCTAAGACGCATACCAATATTCCTACCTAAACCATGTCGAAAGGCATCGAGCTGATCGTCATTCATCAACTCTATATCCTCAACCGAATAACCATATCGATTGAGGACGTCCTTATAAGCAGCTTTTATTCTTGGGTGTCCGCGCAGGTCTTCGAAAGTGGGTATGTAACAGAAGTCATCCATAACAATAACTAAAACTTAATAATTCAAACTCTTATCAAGGGCGCACAATTCCTTAAATTGCTGTTCAGTTTCAATAATTAAACTTAATCCATCACGCCATGCACTAATTTTTATTTCAGTCGAAAATTTGCCCTGTACATAATCAAAATCTTGCGCATCACCGCCTAGTAAATAGACATTAACGTACTTATTTCTGAAGAAAAAAGTGATATTGTCAAATTTATCAAAGTTACGTTTAACATGAAGAAAACGCTTCCTTGATGGATCACCAGCCTTAATTTTTTGGCACATTGCTATCGCTTTGCCTGCAAAATCATATTCACAACCTGCAATTACATCATCCCAGCTAACGTCTACATTGGTGTTTATTTTTTTACGGCTAGATTTTCTTGATTCGTAGGCATCAGAAAGTTCTCGCAAAGGATATCGTTGGTCCACGGTTAAAAAGCTTTCGTCACCATGACGATGAATATCTAGCGCATAGGCATAAATACTTACAGAAAAACTTGTCAGCCAATCGGCAGTGACTATTACCTCTGGATCAAAGCTTTCAGCTATTAAAATTATTTTAATATCAGTATTTAAATCATTAGATTTTACGATACCTAAAAGCTCTTCATAATCATCAAGCTTGTGTTTTTCTATTTGCTCAATAACTTTTTCTTTGTTCCATTTAGAAACCATCGCCGCATATGAAACAGCTTGTAAAAGTTGTAGTTTATTCTTATCGCGCTTGAGCTCGATAACTACCAGGGACGAGTCATCGGAATCGTAGGCCAATAAATCTAAACTATTTTGCGTAGAGCTATCTGGCGTGATTTCTTCACCAATTAAAAAGGCCGAGGGCAACCCCAGTTCATTCTTAAAAAGCTCCCATGAAGAAATAATAGATTTCTGCAAGTTATAACGCTCAAGAATATTGTTCTCTTTGAGAGTGCTTTTTGCCACTGGTTCAAATATGGAATTAGACTTATTAAATTTTAACAAACCAACCTAACCTCAATTGTTTAATTATTAATTTTTTCCAATAATCCAGTTTTAATATTAAACCCATAATTTAGAAGAGTTCCATTCCTTAGCTTATCAACGGCTTCTTGAACAGTTTCTACTGGAACACAAAACCATTCTTTTGGATGATAAGTTTTACCAAATCTATCAGGAATCTCTATTTCCAATCTGGCAGATGCAAATACTTTGTGCAAAAGAGTTTCTAGCTTATGCCGATTTATGTTGTATAACTCAAAGCTTGCAACCAGATCCGCCTTGGCAAATAAAAAGGTTGGATCATTCTCAGCCCCAGACAAACGTATTGATGGGTCTTTGCTTGTAACTCCAATCTTGTGGACGTTTTTGGAGTTATCCCGAATCAAAGGGTGGCTTGATTGGCTTCGACAAACATAAATTACTCCACTCGCAATATCATCCTCATGAGGCTGATCATCAAACAATGGTCCCATACTAATATCTGTGATTCGTCTGCCACCTTCGTCTTCCCATAATCTCTTTTGAAGTGATCGCATCAACTGATTACTTTCAACACCATTATCAAAAATAATACGCAACCGATATTCCTTTCTACCATCAGTCCCTATAAACATTTCACCGATATCAGCCACATAGACCTTTTGCCCGCCAAGAATAAAAAGATTTTCTTTCTCTATCGTTCCATCCTTTACAAATGGGATTATCTTTCTTATACCACTTTCTATATCAGCTTGAATTTTTTCAAAAAGAGGCTTAAAAATATGAAAATCTTTGCAAGGTGTTCTGGTGCCAACTTCGTCTGCTGGCTTAATTTCTGAACGTGGCTTGACATGTTTAAGTGAAGTAAGATCATTATCAGTTTTAGTATTGAAACCAAGCTCTCCCAACAGTGCCTCATCATCTAAATCTTCTTCACTAATTTTTGAAATAAAACTCTCATTAAGAAGATCTTGATAATCACTGTCTTTGAGTAACTCAACACAATCAGCTTGTTTACGTATTTGCTCCAGACGCGTGGCATATAAACGCTCAAATATATCTTTTTCATGGTCGAATGAAGGCACTCTATTTTGCTCGTCTACAAACTTCTGTATCTCTTCAAAACCAGCAATTACACGCTCTTCTTTTGCAGATAAGGCAGGTTTTTTCTTAACCTCATATTCAATACCCAGCTCAGCAATAAGCTTGTCATCTTCTTCCGTAAATTTAGCCATTTTGTTTCGCCTCAGCTACCATTTGCGCAAAGGCATTCATACCCTCGGCAATCTTCTTTTCCCATGGATCATTAGAGGTTACTTCCGGCTTTCTACCACGCTCTTTCAAAAATTGTCTTGCCCTTAAAGCATAATCTCTAGCCTCCTCATGGGTGAACTTTTGCTTCTTGCCAGCAATAATATTTCCGAACTGCCTAAGGCTTTCTTCACTCATAGACTTTGACAGGATGGCATAAGCTTCTCCAAATGGATTAATTCGATCAATAAAGTCCACATCTAAGCTTGTTACATCCATAACAAATTGCCTAACTCCATCTACAAATGCTGTATTTGACGAAGGCTCGCCATCACCAACATCAATAGATTCATTTTGACCTTGTTCATTTATTGCCTTTTTAACCTGTTGGGTCATATTTACAGCTGCCACAGCATGCTGACGAATTGCTTCCTGATCCTCATCGGGCAGATTAGGATACTTAGTGGCAACAATTTTTCCCATAGCCACTTGGGTTATTTCCTCTGGAACTACTTCGGTATCAAATAGGCCGCGTTCAACTGTTCTAGTATCCTGCGTAAACGCTGCAACCAAGTCATTAAGATCATCTTTAACTATTCTTTGAGCCTCTTCGCTTTTTGGCTCTGCCAACCCTGTAATCTCAATTTGAATTTGCCCTGTATCTTTGTTTACACCCACATTAGTTTTATCTGGATTATAACCGCCATCGCCATAATCAAACCCATCTACAGGACCGCTTGTTGCTGTCTTAGGCGTAAAATCAAATCTTGGCGCTAACACCTGCTCCATAAGCAAACTTGCTGCAATCGCTTTTAGAGTGTCATTAACGGCATCTGTAACTGCATCTTTAGCGGCATCGGGTTCAGCGATAAGATTAGTAAATCGCGTGCGCTCTTTACCCGGTGCATCACGAGTTGTGCGGCCAATTATTTGCACTATTTCTGTCAGACTTGCGCGGTAGCCAACAGTCAGTGCATGTTCACACCAAATCCAGTCAAACCCTTCCTTAGCCATTCCGAGTGCAATAATGATATCCACATAATCTCGATCACTCTCCATTAAAGGAGATCTAAGACCCACTTGAACTTTTGCACGTTTACTTCCATCATCTTCTACTAGGTCCGCTACCTTGATAATTTTTTTATCCGATCGCCTTTCAATTAGGTGAAAACCTGTTTCCTCATCAACACCCATCCAAGTACCAAGCTCTTCGAGGATATCTTCTGTTTCTGTTAACTTTCCTCTTTTAGTGCTTTCCCGAGAGTTTACATTAGGAATATGAATGATCGTTTTCTCGTGAGGATCGAGAACCTTAAGAATATCGTCAACATAGGGACCATTGTAAAAGTAATACCCAATATCTAACTCTTTTAAATACTCATATCCATTTAACTGCTCATAATAGGTGTAGGTTACGGTTTCAAATTTAGCTTCATCATCAGGGGTCATTACCGCATCAGAATCACCACGAAAATATGATCCTGTCATAGCTACAATATGAACTTTATCCCTTGCTAAAAATTCTTCTAACTGATTGCCCAAAACGTTGTCTGGATTAGCACTTAGATGATGGAATTCATCAATTGCAATTAATCGATTATCAAATACCTCAATACCAAATTTTTCCACAGCAAATCTAAAAGTCGCATGGGTACAAACTAGATTGGTGTCATCACTGTCAAGAAAGGCTTTGACTGAATTAACCTTCCCACCGTCCTCACCCGGTGAATTACAGAGGTTCCATTTGGCTTTAACCTGCCAATCTGACCAAAAACCATATTCACTAAGTGGTGTATTATCAAAGCTTTTACCAATAGATTTTTCAGGGACCACAATAATCGCTTGCTGGATACTCTGATTAACAGTTTTATCTAATGCAAGAAACATCAAGGCTCGGCTTTTTCCAGATGCAGGTGGTGATTTAATTAACAAATATTGCTCACCGCGTTTCTCATAAGCACGCTCCTGCATCTCGCGCATACCCAACTCATTAGACTTCTTTGATTTTCCAGTTGAGTCATACTTAACAGAGACTGTTGGTATTTCAATTTCCTTATTCACGATGCGCTCTCCATATTATTACTGATAGTTGATGAAGTCATTTTAGTGTACAGCTCAAAGAGTTTTTCTAATCGCTCTGTATCATTATTAAAACGACGACCGATATAAATACGCTCTATGGTTTCGTCATTTTTTTCATGAGCCAACCTAAGATCCTCATGCATGGACTTGTTATGATCATAAAGCTCTGCAATCGTTTCCGGGAAATGCTTTTCACGTGCTAGAAGAATATCTTCAGCACAGCGTGTTAAATCTAATTTATTTTTTTTGGTTAGTTTTGGAACGGGAAAAGTATTGTAGCAAGTAGATGAAGTATATCTGAGATCGTCTTTTAACTTTCCAGCTATAGCCCTAACCCACACCATGTGAATTCTTGAAGATATAATAGAAAAAGTATCTAACTCAGCATTTTGAATAATGCTTGCTGCGTTGCTTATTATAACTTTATCATCCATATAACCCGCAGTGATAAATGCTCTTTTTTCAGAGAACACAGTTGGAACAAGGATTTGTTTTCCTTTTTGCTTATTTATCCATGCAAATTTATGAGGCCTACCAACAGCAGTTTTTGCCCTAGTTCCTGCATTAATTCTAAAATCACGAACAGAATCTATTCTATTTTTTATTTCCAAGCACTTCAGAGCACTATTTAAGTCACCATCGTCAATCCAGATACACCACCTTAAAAACCCCTTAATAAATTCATTAGAACCATAGTATGGTTTTACAAAACCAGAGTAAGTTCCATTTTGTTGCCTTGAAATATTACTTGCTGATGACCTGTCTAAAATAAGGTTTCCCCCATCTAATGCTCCACTCCCATCTGTTATTTTGGCACTTAAAGATAATGGGAATTTAGCTTCGGAAACTACTATGTTTTTTCCACTCAACAAGTAGGCATTTATATTATTAACCTCTCGAACACTGCATTTGCCCTCTTGATTTAACTCAAAGATTTTTTTTGATTTACTATGATTACTTGTTACACCGATCACCACTACAGAAACACCAGCATTGGAACTTGCCAAGTTAGACCACTTAAATGACGTGTGAGCAAAAAATATTCTTTGTTCTCTCTTAAAAATGAAGGGCCATAACAAGAATGCTTGAACACCCTGACAAATGGAATTGGTCGTTACAAATGCGTAGTCTGCGTGACTATATGTACAGTATTCACTCGCTTTAAATAGCCAGCCAGTCACATAGTCCAATGGCTTCCATTTTTTTATTTCTTTGGATAATATTTCACCTAATTCTTGCGTTTGCTCTTTTGTTCTCCAACTGCTTCCCTTGTAAGGTGGATTTCCACAGATGTAGGTCTCTCCACCCTCATTCTCGAAATCTATTTGAGCCTGATGTTGTGGCTTATGGAATAAATCATCGGATATATGCTCCACAATTTTTTCAGTCGGTGGACATACACTTAACCAATCAATTCTTAGAGCGTTACCATGAACTATCCAGTTTTTGGAATCTAAAGGCAGAAAATCTGCTAGTGCATCTTTCTGCCCGCGATACAATTCATCACACTGATATTCAGCAATAATTAGTGCCAAACGTGCTATCTCAGTAGCAAATTCTCTTAACTCAATCCCTCTAAAATTACTAAGCGGGATTTCTGATTTAAGATGCGTTTCATGCCTTCTTTTATTAATTTCAGATTCAATTTGACGCATCTCTTTATAGGCAATAACCAAGAAATTGCCTGAACCACAGGCGGGGTCGAACACCCGAATTTTTGAAATTCTTTTTCTGAGGTTAAGAAGTTTACGGTGGTTATCGCCCGCTTCTTGGAGGCTTTCTCTTAGATCATCGAGAAATAACGGATTAAGCACCTTAAGAATATTGGGGACACTGGTGTAGTGCATACCGATTGAACCCCGCTCTTCATCATCAGCAACCGCTTGGATCATAGAGCCAAATATATCTGGGTTAATCTCCTTCCAGTTTAAATTACCTGCATGGATCAAATAAGACCGTGCAATTCGACTAAACTTGGGAACATCTCGATTACCTGCAAATAAGCCACCATTTACATAAGGGAAGTCTCTGGTCCAATTGGGAAGGTCTTCCATATCTCTATCTTCACGCTTAACATCCATTGCATGAAATATTTTAGAAATAACAAAATCAGCATTCTCAGAGCGACTATCACTCATCTGCTCTATAGCGTGTGTAAACATATCTTCTTTTGGGAAAATACCTGTGTCTTCAGCAAAGTAGCAAAAGATTAAACGTGACATAAACTGATTAAGGTCATGCCTGCGCTCTGCCGTATCCCAGTCTTTATTTTCTTTTAGCAGCTCTACATAAAGCCTATTTAGACGCCCTGTTGCCTGAATATCAACAGCATTATTGCGGATTTCTTTGGTGGTAGTAATGCCAGCTAACGTAAGAAAGAAGCCAAAGTGGTTAGCAAAGTCACTGTATGCACAGGCCACAGTCTCGCCTGAATTTAAATCCTCAGCTACAAATTCAACACCATCAGTGGCAAGAATAATCTTCACCTTGCCTTTTATGGTTGCGGGGCTTTGTTTTAGCTCGATTAGAGTGTTATTTGCATCACCTTCAGCACAAACAGCAATATGAATATTATCACGCTGAAGGACGCCGCCACTAATATCTGAACTGTTAGAAGAATTTTTTGCACTTCGAAGTTTTTTTATTGTAGTTTCTTTATTTCCAAGGGCTTTCAGAAATGCGAATGGAAACTCAGTCACATCAAAATCTTGCATTGCTAGATGTGATACCGCTTCTTCAATTTCTACAGCATTCAACTTGAGATTTTCCTGTTTTGGAGAATTTTATAAATTCTAGAAATTATTGACTAAAACTTTACAATTTTCGTCTTTTCTTATTACGCCTGTAGATAAAGTAGGGCAACCAAATAAGAATAACAAGCTTGGGAATTGCCCCGCCAATATTAAAAGCAACACTTCTACTAGGATCCTGAATCCAGAACAATAACCAACTATCTAGCCATTCATGATCAAATAAAAGATATTTACTTACTATCTCTCGAGCATTCAAATCACCTTGTTTTGAAGCCTCACGAAGCCAATCAATTGCTTTATGCTTGTTTTTATCAACACCCCAGCCATATAGGAACGCGAGTCCAAGATTTAAATCTGCCTCGACTAGCCCATGCCCGGCAGATTCCTTAAAAAGCTGGAATGCCTTTGCATCATCCCTTTCAACGCCAGTTCCATTTAAAAAGAGTTGACCTAAATTAACCTTGGCTTCAATCAAACCTTGTTCAGAAGCTTTTTTAAACCATTTAGCGGCCTTAACCTCACTTTTATCTATACGAGAGCCATACAGGTACTCTACACCAAGATTGTACTGAGCTCTATCAAGCCCCTGATTCGCAGCAGCTTTAAGCCAATTTATTCCATCAGAGTCGTTTCTTTCAACACCGATGCCTTGCATCAGCATAATAGCTACACTGTATTTCCCAATTACGTTACCCTTTTCGGCAGCTTTCAAATACCAATAAAAAGCCTCTTTTTCGCTCTTGGATACATCATCTCCATAAAAATATTTTCGACCCAAAGCCGCTTGAGCTTCAACATCACCGCCATAGGCTTTACGTTGTAGGTCATCTATTTGCATTGAAAAACAATTATTTACGAAAAACCCCATAGACAAAATTATGTAAGTTATGAACTTTTTCAAGTAAAGGTGAGAGAATAAATCATTCATAATAAAATTGTTTTCATGTTTAAATACCAGCGCAAAGATTACATGTAAAATTTTTAAATCTCTATATAACTATGAATAAAAATTCTAAGTAATAGTTTTAAATAGTATTTAATTAAAACATGGAAATAATATTCATGGCCTTGAAATATTTTTTAAACAACCCACAATTTTAATCTATCTAATATAAAATAGCCTAAAAACTAAATTCCCACCTACGTCCTGCCAAAAAAAATGGTAACAAAAATGGTACAGTGCCAAAATGAGTTAAAATTATAAAAGATTATAAATCGTTATAAATCAATGATTTAAAACGTTATAAAAGATTATAAGAAATTATGTAAAGTTAGGCTAAGTTATTGAAAATGAATAGAAAATTCTGTATCGCCCCGATGATGGACTGGACTGACCGCCACTGTCGCTATTTCTTGCGCCTGATTAGTCAGCATACGGTGCTGTACACCGAGATGGTGACTACCGGTGCGATTATCTATGGCGATGCCCATCGTCATTTGCAGATGCATGAAGCAGAGCAACCGGTGGCTTTACAACTGGGGGGCAGTAACCCCGCCGATCTGGCGAAGGCGTGCAAGATTGCTAGCGACTATCACTACAATGAAATTAATCTTAACTGCGGTTGCCCCAGCGATCGGGTGCAGAATGGTATGTTTGGCGCGATTATGATGAAGCATGCGCAGACTACGGCAGACTGTGTGAAAGCGATGGTGGATGCGGTGGATGTGCCGGTGACGGTTAAGCATCGTATTGGCGTGGATGATTTTGATTCTTATGAGTTTTTGACGGACTTTGTGGGCACTGTGGCTGATACAGGGTGCGAGACTTTTATTGTGCATGCGCGCAAGGCATGGCTTAAGGGCTTAAGCCCAAAACAAAATCGTGAAATTCCTGAGCTTGATTATGGGCGGGTGTATCAGTTGAAACAGGATTTCCCTGAGCTTGAGATTATTATTAATGGCGGCATCACTGACTTGGAGCAATCTAAACAGCATTTGACGAAGATTGATGGGGTAATGATTGGTCGAGAGGCTTATACTAACCCGTATTTGCTAGCGGACGTTGATCAGCAAATCTACGGCAGTAAAAATTCTATGCAAAGTCGTAAAAAAGTTGCTGAAGAGTTCATCCAATATGTGGATAATGAACTCTCTCAGAATATTAAACTCCAATCTATGACGCGACATATTTTGGGACTTTTTCATGGCATGCCTGGCGCAAGACAGTTTAGACGACATATTAGTGAAAATGCCCACCAACCTAACGCCACTATTGATGTGTTAATAGAGGCTTTGGCTAAGACAACAGGATAGACAGATTTATGAGTAACAAAAGCAAACTAGACCAACTAAAAGAAATAACCACTGTGGTTGCCGATACCGGTGATTTTGATGCGATTGCGCAGTATTCCCCTGAAGATGCAACCACTAACCCTTCCCTGTTGCTTAAGGCGGCGCAGATGCCGGCTTATCGTGGCCTAGTTGAGGATGTGATCAAATCAGTGACTACTGGCAAGCTATCATCTAAAGAACAGCTTGATGATTGCATGGATAAATTAGCAGTGGGTTTTGGTGAGAAAATTCTTGAGACTATTCCGGGTCGAGTTTCTACTGAGGTGGATGCTCATTTGTCTTTTGACACCGAGGCATCGATTGCTAAGGCGCGTCGTTTGATTGCGCTGTACGAACAGGCCGGTATTGATAAGAGCCGTGTACTGATCAAGATGGCGTCGACGTGGGAAGGAATTCGTGCCGCTGAACAGCTCGAAAAAGAAGGTATTAACTGTAACCTTACGCTTTTGTTTAGCTTTTCGCAGGCGGCCGCGGCAGCTGATGCCGGTGCTTTTTTAATCTCGCCTTTTGTGGGTCGTATTTTGGATTGGTACAAAGCTAATACCGGTCTTAATGATTATCCGCCAGAAGATGATCCCGGTGTTCAGTCGGTGACTCGCATCTATAACTACTACAAGCAAACTGGCTATAACACCATTGTTATGGGCGCGAGCTTTAGAAACATTGAAGAAATCACTGAATTAGCTGGCTGTGACCGCTTAACCATTAGCCCGCAATTATTGTCTGCGCTGGGCGAAGACTATGGCACCCTAACCCGCAAGCTTGACCCTAGTAATACTGGTAAGCGCATTAATTATACTCAGGGTAATGAGAGTAAATTTAGATTTGAAATGAACGAGGATGCGATGGCCACTGAAAAGTTGGCTGAGGGTATTCGCGGCTTTGTGAAGGATCAAAATAAATTAGAAACTTGGCTGCGAGATATCGCTTAATGCTGAGTAAGATCAAACAGCTGTTTGCTAAAAAAGAGCAACAGTCGGATCAAGAGAAGGTCGCTGAAGAGCATTTGGCTACAGCGGCCTTGCTAATCGAGGTGATGGTGATTGATGGTCATATGGATGATCAAGAGCTGCAATCGATTTGCGCTACCCTTTGCTCTATTCTCGAGCTGGATAAAGGTCAGGTAGACGAGCTTATTACCCTGTCTAAAGCTGAGGTTGAAGATGCTACATCGCTGTATCAGTTTACTAAGCAGATTAACGATCACTACGACCTAGAGGGCAAGCTTCAGTTGCTGACGTCTATGTGGAAAGTGGCTTACGCTGATGGTGAACTCGATAAACACGAAGAGAATATTATTCGACGGGTTGCTGACCTTCTGCATATCCGCCACAGCGAGTATATTCGCTGTAAGCTAGAGGCTAAAAGTTAGACGCTAAGATTTAGAGGCCAAAAGAACAACAGGCTTAGACGGGGTCTAAGCCGGATTCTACATCTGCATTTTGCGCACGATGACGCAGGTAATGATCCATTAATGTAATGGCGAGCATAGCCTCTGCGATCGGCACAGCACGAATACCCACACAGGGATCATGCCGGCCTTTGGTCACTACTTCAGCCGCATTACCATGTTTATCAATGGATTGACCCGGCAGACGAATACTTGAGGTTGGCTTAATCGCTAAATGAGCAACAATATCTTGGCCCGATGAAATTCCACCTAAAACACCGCCTGAATTATTGGATAAAAAGCCTTCTGGGGTAATTTCATCGCGGTGTTCAGTACCCTTTTGCGCGACAACTTCAAAACCTGCACCCATTTCTACGCCCTTTACGGCGTTAATACCCATCAGCGCATAGGCTATGTCGGCATCAAGGCGATCAAATACCGGCTCGCCTAAACCCACAGGCATATTGCGCGCTTCGACAGTAACTTTTGCGCCCACTGAATTACCTTCTTTGCCCAGTGCCTGCATATAGGTTTCTAAATCAGCGACCTTGTCGGCATCAGGAAAAAAGAATGGGTTGGTTTCGATCACGTCGCGATCGAAATTTTCAGGAATCACAGGACCCAACTGAGAAACATAACCAAAGATATCAATGCCCAGCTGTTGCTTGAGGTATTTTTTGGCAATCGCACCGGCGGCAACACGCATCGCTGTTTCGCGCGCGGAACTACGTCCACCCCCACGGTAATCACGCTCACCGTATTTTTGGTGATAGGTGTAATCGGCATGGGCCGGACGGAATAGGTCTTTAATATTGCCGTAGTCTTTGGATTTTTGATCTTTATTATTAATGATCATGCCAATGGCGGTACCGGTGGTTTTACCCTCAAAAATACCCGAGAGAATTTGCACCTCGTCGTCTTCTTTGCGTTGGGTGGTATATCTAGACTGGCCAGGTTTGCGGCGATCGAGATCCGGCTGTAGGTCAGCGGCACTGATTTCTAGCCCTGGAGGGCAACCATCAACAATACACCCGATAGCAGGCCCATGGCTTTCGCCAAAGCTAGTGACGGTAAATAATTTTCCAATGGTATTGCCGGCCATAAGATTCTCAGTGCTTTAAGTTAAATTAAAAAATTGATTATACGCAAATTAGCTGTGCTTTTGCATAGCCTATCTATGATTCATATCTATGATTCATAGCTTTGTTAGTTAAAACTCGCGGCATAGGCCTGTAACTGGTCGTAGGTTAGGACAAATACACCGCTATCGCCTTCACTGAATTCTAGCCAGGTAAAGGGCACTTCGGGGAATGCGCGATCCAGTGCTACCGAGGAGTTTCCTACCTCAACCACCAGCACTCCCCGCTGAGTAAGATATTCTGCGGCCTGTTTTAATAGCCGACGGGTAAAATCTAGCCCATCATCACCCGAGGCTAGGGCTAATTCGGGTTCATGGGAAAATTCATCGGGCATCTGTGCCAAATCGTTGGCATCTACATAGGGCGGGTTGCTAACAATTAGATCAAAGCTGTTTTTAGCACGACTATCAAAACCCGAGAATAAATCCGATTCAATTGCCGTTACACGGTGACTTAAATCGTGCTTTTGAATATTGATATCGGTGACTTCAAGGGCTTCTTGAGAGATATCACTGAGTACTACCTGTGCCTGTTCAAAGGCATAGGCGCAGGCAATGCCAATACAGCCACTGCCGGTACAAAGATCTAAAACCTTGCGTGGCTCATTGCCACACCAGGGCTGAAACTGGTTGTAAACTAGCTCGGCGATTGGTGAGCGCGGCACGATAACCCGCTCATCCACATAAAAAGGTAAGGAGCAAAACCATGCCTGTTTGGTTATGTAGGGCGCGGGAACTCGCTCATTGATGCGTCGCTGAAACAGCGCTTCAATTTTATTTTGCTCGGCTACAGGAACGCTGTTGTCGAGCAATGAACGATCTGCATTTGGCGGCAAATCAAGCACATGGGATAAGAGATACACCGCTTCATCCCATGCATTATCTGTTCCATGACCAAAATAAACATCGCTTTGTTCAAATAGAATTTGACCATATTCGAGCATTTCGCCAATGGTTTTTGTTGGTGTCGACACTGTTTTGCCTCGTTGGCTTACTTATATTGCACTATTATTGCATTTTTATTGGACTATTTTACCCTTCTCGCTAGCAATGGTCTGTAGTTTATTGGAAAATGGTCTTGCAGTATCCAATAAAAAAGAGGGTAAGACATGAGAGACGAATATCTAAAAATAATACAAAGCACTGGCGAAGACGTTACACGCCCTGGCCTTTTAGATACTCCAGATCGTGCTGCTAAGGCGTTTGAATATCTAACTAGCGGTTACCACATGGATCTTAAGGAAGTGATTAATGACGCACTCTTCCCTTCTGATTCTGAAGAAATGGTGATTGTTAAAGATATCGAATTGTTTTCTCTCTGTGAACATCACCTCTTACCCTTTATCGGCAAATGTCATGTTGCCTATATCCCCAGCGGTAAGGTTATCGGTTTATCTAAGGTAGCCCGCATTGTGGATATGTTTGCTCGTCGTCTGCAAATTCAAGAGGCCTTAGCTCAGCAAATCGCTTCGACTATTCAGGAGGCCACTAGTGCACTTGGCGTGGGTGTTATTGTTGAAGCCAAGCATATGTGTATGATGATGCGCGGTGTTGAGAAGCAAAACTCTTCGATGAAAACATCGGCTATGTTGGGTTCTTTCCGCACTGATCAGGCAACCCGTACTGAGTTTTTGACGCTTTTAGGCAATCAGTAAACAATCAATAAACTCGCTAATTTGCAGGCGTAACTTTATCCGAAAAATTGTTGCGCCTTATGAGCCACCTGTTCGGCCTGATCTTCGAGATGCAGATGGTGTGAACCTGCCATAGAAACCACTTCAATATGCGGCACCCAGTCCAATAGTTGCGGCTGTATAGGGCCGGACAACAGACCACTTTCGGCCTTTATCAGCATAATCGGACATTTAATAGCGGTAAAAAAGCTTTCGCATTGATCTTTAGTAAAGGTCACCATCGACGATGCCTTGAGTCGCTGATCATTGCGCCATGAAAACTTGCCATCTACCTCAACCACACCGCGCTCGGCTAGAATCACTGCGGCGGCTTCTTGAAGCGGCACAAATCCATTAACTCGGGCATTGACTGCATCGGCCATAGTATTAAAAGATGAGGGTGAAAAGGCTCTAAACTTTTGACTATCAGTAATGGCCTTAGCTAACTGTGCCGCAGCATTAGCGGGCTTGTTAGGAATCGGGAAATAGCTATCAATTAATAGGCTATGGGTAACTAACTCAGGGAAGGTGCCGGCCACCAGCGCAGATACAATAGCGCCTCGTGAATGACCCAATAATGCAAAGCGATCCCAGTTCATCTGCTGAGAAATAGCCACCACATCGGCTATATCTTGCCAAATATCGTAACCGGAATCGGCTGAGCGAAAGCCACTTTGACTATGGCCCGCCATGTCCACAGCAATCACATGCATGCCCTCTAAAAAGGGCAGCATCTTATCGAAGCTATTGGCATTATCTAGCCAGCCATGCAGAGCAATAATGGGCTTACCCTCGGGGGTACCCCATTCTTTGGCGGCGAGCTGAACCCCATTGGACTCAAAGGTGCGATGCTGTACAAATTCAATTGGCATGATGTATCCAGTTTAATGTAGCGAGATCTCTATACGCATGGTTCATCGATAACGATGCCAAGCTTGCGGTTGCCATTCGAGCAACGCTGTCTCCAACAAAATAATTTATGAGTTGATCTAACAGTGGCAAATGACCCACTAGCAGTATTCTCTGGCTGTTATTTTTTTCTAGTAATTGCTCAACCTCTGCAACCCGAGCATTGGGCAATAGGCAGTCCGTTATCTGTGGCGGGCAATGAATAGATGCCTGCGACATAACAAGCTCAGCGGTTTGGCGTGCGCGAACAAGTGGGCTGGTTATGACAGATTCTATGGCCGCCAAGCTCTGACTATGCTGCTTGGCCTGTGTGATCACCTGCTGTCGACCCTGATCCGATAACTGTCTTTGGCTATCTGGAAAGCTATTTTCTGCATCGCCATGACGCAGGATATAAAGCTCCATTCAGATCTTTAAGGGTAGATGAATTATTTGCTATTGTCTTTTTCTGCCGCTGAATCACCCGCAGTAAAAGATGGGATATCGTCATCTTCCGCTTCGACAAATTCAACGTCCTCAACCTCTTCTGGCGAAGCCACTGAGTAGCCCTCTGTAGCATCTAGCACCGGCCATTCATCAAAGGGGAATGGCTTGTCATTGCTATTAAAGGTTAAAAACATAATGGCTTGATAAACCCACTTACCCAAGCCCTGCCCTAAGTTGCGTAAATTTTCGTTATCCTTACCAAAGACCAGTACCAGTGCAAACTGTACAACCACCACTATGCTTACCACTAGGCGAGCGGCCATTACCAATACTGCAAATAGCACCATATAGGCGAGTCTTATCCATGTATCTACATTTGTTAGGGACATATTTCCATTAATCATTTGCTTTCACCGTAAATTCAACATCTGTGTTTTGTTCTGCCAACATCATTGTTTTCAATGATTCTACAATCGAGAGACCCTCGAACATTGTCGAGTATAAGCCTGAAGCTAGGGGCATGTATATGCCAAGTTCTTCAGACTTTTGTTTTACTAATTTTGTGGTATTTATACCCTCGGCAATTTGTCCTACAGAGGCAATAGCCTGCTCTAATGTCTCACCGCGACCTAGGGCTGTGCCAATTCGAAAATTGCGACTTAGAGGTGAGGTACAGGTTACATACAAATCACCTACGCCACTTAAACCTAAAAAGGTTAGGGGGTTTGCGCCTAATTTAGCGGCAAACCGACTCATTTCCGCTAGGCTTCGGGTTAACACCACACTCTTGGTGTTCTGTCCTGCGTTCATCGACTCGGCTATACCCGAAACAATGGCATAAATATTTTTAAGGGCTCCACCTAACTCTACACCATAGCGATCATGGTTGGCGTAAACTCGAAAATAGTTAGACGCCAGTAGCTCTTGAACTCTTGCACAGAGCACCTCTGATTCACTGGCAATCACTGTGGCAGTAATTTGGAACTGGGCAATTTCTGCGGCCAAATTAGGACCACTGATAACCCCCACTTCACACTGGGGTATTTCCTGTTCGAGAATTTGGCTCGGTAGCATAAAGCTATCAGCCTCAATACCTTTGGCGGTACTAATCAAAAGGGTATCCGCAGACAACAGTGGCTGAGCTTTGCGCGCCAACTGCCGAAAGGAACTACTGGGCACGGCAAAAAACACCACATCGACCTGTTCCAAGGCTTGATTTAAGTCGGTGGTTAAATTGAGCGATTTGTTTAGCTGGTACCCGGGCAGGTAATTTGAATTTTCACCGGTTTCCTGTATCTGCTTCAGACTGTCTTCACTGCGCATCCACAGGGTCACTGAATAGTTATTCACTGCCACCATATTGGCAATTGCAGTACCAAAACTACCACCACCCAACACTGCTATTTTTAGCTTATTCGTATTTTCCAATTGAGTCTTCTCCAACAAGGCCCTTGGCTTTATGCATTGCATTATAGGTAGTGCAACAGTGGATGTCAGCCTTGATATAAAAAAAGCGCCCTATCTAGAGCGCTTTTTTTGGTTTAGATATCTTATTGAAACATCAGTTTATTGAGTTCCTGCACAAACTGCGCGGGGTTCTCTAACTGCCTGCCGGCTGACAATGCGGCTTGGTCGAATAACACCGAGGCCAAACGCCCTGCATTTTCATCATCTTTTTCGTCCACTAGCTTAGCCACTAAGGGGTGTTCCATGTTGAGCTCTAGTATAGGTTTGGTTTCTGGCACTGCCTGACCTGCCGCCTGCATGATTTTTCGCATCTGCTCACCCATATCATCCTGACCCACCACTAAACAGGCCGGTGAAGTAGTTAGGCGATTGGTGCTTTTAACCGCTTCAACCTTAGTTTCCAATAGGCCTTTAACACGCTCTAGCAAGGCATCTTCAGCTGTTTGATCTTTCTTTTCGGCCTTAGACTTGCTGTCTTTATCAGTCTTGTCATCTTCACCAATAATAGCGCTTAGGTCGAGATCACCACGAGCGACATCTTGGAAGGATTTGCCATCAAACTCTGTCAAATAGCCCATCATCCACTCATCAATACGATCAGACATGAGTATCACTTCAATGCCATGCTTGCGGAACACTTCTAAATAGGGGCTGTTAGCAACCACTGAATGACTGTCGCCGGTCACATAATAAATCTTGTCCTGACCCTCTTTCATACGCTCAATATAATCAGTTAGGCTAACTGATGGATCAGTTCCCTCGCTGGTTGAGCTGGCAAATCTGAATAATTTGGCAATTTTTTCGCGATTGCCATTATCTTCACTGGGGCCTTCTTTAAGAACTGCACCAAACTGATTCCAGAATGTCGCATACTTTTCGGGTTCGCTTTTTGCCATTTTAGCCAGCATATCTAGGATACGCTTGGTCAAGGCCGAGCGAATACTATCAACCATCGGTGTGCTCTGTAGTATTTCACGAGACACATTCAACGGAAGGTCGGCACTGTCCAATACGCCTTTTACAAAACGCAGGTACATGGGTAAGAACTGCTCAGCGTCATCCATAATAAATGTGCGCTTGATATACAGTTTTAAACCCCTTGCCGCTTCACGCTGGTAGAGGTCCATTGGTGCCATACCGGGGATATACAGCAAGCTGGTGTATTCGTGCTTGCCTTCTACGCGGTTGTGGCTCCAACTTAATGGCTCGGCAAAATCATGGGAAATATGTCGGTAGAATTCATTGTACTCATCATCACTGACTTCGCTGCGTGATTTTGTCCACAACGCTTTGGCATCATTAATGGCTTCCCATTCAGGGGCTTGATCTGCTTTGGGCTCTTCGCCCTCTTGCGCTGGCGGCTGAATTTTTTCCATCTGCACGGGAATAGCAATATGATCAGAGTATTTTTTGATAATGCTTCGCAGGCGCCAGTTATTGGCAAACTCTTGCTCATCATCTTTTAGAATCAATGTGATACTGGTTCCGCGATCGGCTTTTTCAATAGACTCAACCTTAAAGTCAGCTTCACCCTCTGAGGTCCAGCGTACCGCTTCGTTGGCTGCTTCACCCGCACGTCGAGTCTCTACTACAACCTGCTTGGCTACGATAAAAGAAGAATAGAAACCCACACCAAACTGACCGATTAATTGGGAATCTTTCTTTTGATCACCGGTAAGGTTTTTAAGAAATTCAGAAGTACCCGATTTAGCAATGGTACCTAGGTTAGCAATAACCTCATCTTTTGACATACCAATACCATTGTCAGAAATCTCAATGGTTTTAGCCTCTTCATTGACCGCAATTCTAATTCTAAGCTCGCCATCACTTTCGTATAGCGCGCTGTTTTCCAAGGCTTCAACACGCAACTTATCAGTTGCATCGGATGCATTAGAAATTAATTCGCGTAAGAATATTTCTTTGTTGGAATATAAAGAATGAATCATTAACTGAAGCAATTGTTTTGCTTCAGTTTGGAAACCCATGGTTTCTGCTTTGCTTTTGGACTTTGCTGTCATTTCTGCCATCTCTCCTAGTTAAACCTAATCTTCGGCAATTTTTTTGCCTCTGTTATCTAGGTGAGGGCAAAAAACCAAATTTCAAGTCGCCACTAGTACAGAAATGGCAGTTTTTTTAACAATTATGCCAGACTGTCGTCTGCCACAAAGTATTTAGGATCTTCGATTACGTTAACTTCAACCAGATTACCGGCTTTGGTCAACAGTCTGCGACATTCTTCACTCAGATGAACTAGATGAAGGTTTTTTCCAGCCTTCAAATATCGCTCAGCCAAAGTATCTATGGCCTCGAGACCCGAGTGATCAGCAACCCGCGAACGTGCAAAATCAATTACCACATCGTCATTATCAGCCTTGGGATCAAAGCGCTCTAAAAATGAGGTAACCGAGCCAAAGAATAATGGGCCTGTTACTGCATAGACTGTTGAACCCTTATGATCTTCTCTGGCTTCAATGCGAATATACTTGGCATGTTGCCAAGCGAAAACTAGGGCAGAAACTATCACACCTACAACCACTGCTACCGCTAAATCTGTAGCTACCGTAACACCAGAAACCAAGACTAAAATTAGCGCATCAGTTTTGGGTACCTTGCCGATAATTCTGAAGCTCGACCATTCAAAGGTACCAATCACTACAATAAACATCACACCGATGAGTGCTGCCAATGGGATCTGTTCGATCAATGGCGATGCAACTAATATAAATAACAATAAAAACAGTGCTGCACTGATACCCGAGAGACGTCCACGACCACCAGAATTCACATTAATCATGCTTTGCCCGATCATGGCACAACCACCCATGCCACCAAAGAAACCTGTCACCGTATTAGCCACACCCTGACCAATACATTCTTTGTTACCACGACCACGGGTTTCAGTAATTTCATCAATAAGGCGTAATGTCAGTAATGACTCAATCAATCCAATGGCCGCCAAAATAATCGCATAAGGCAAAATAATCATTAGTGTTTCAAAGGTAAATGGCACCATTGGAATGTGGAAAGAGGGTAAGCCGCCGCTGATTGAGGCCACATCACCCACCACCTTAGTGTCTAGATCAAAACCTAATACCAAGCCTGTGACCACTAAAATAGCCGCCAGTGAGGACGGAATTGCTCTAGTGATTTTAGGTAAGAAATAAATAATCAACATAGTCAGGAAGACCAGCCCAAGTAGCATAGTCATGGCACTGCCCTGCAACCATGCCACATCAACAATTGTGCCCTGCATGAAGGTGCCGTCTAACCAACCCGGTTGACCGGCCTCGCCAAACTGACCCAGTTGCGCGAGAAAAATAACAATCGCTAAACCGTTAACAAAGCCCAGCATTACGGGGTGGGGAACCATTCGAATAAACTTACCCAGTTTAAATATTCCTGCAGCAATTTGCAGGATACCCATGAGTACCACAGTGATAAACAGGTATTCAACACCATGCTGAGCCACCAAAGAAACCATGACTACGGCTAAGGCACCGGTAGCACCACTAATCATACCCGGGCGACCGCCAATCACTGCTGTGATAAGACCCACCATAAAGGCGGCATACAGGCCTACTAGCGGCTCTACACCAGCTACAAAGGCAAAAGCCACAGCTTCGGGCACCAACGCTAGGGCTACGGTGAGACCAGATAGTAGGTCGTTTTTAAAGGTTGCTACTTTGCTTAGCTGAAATTCAAACATTAATTTATCTTCTCTAAATAAGGGTTTCAAACAGAGCTCAGTCAAAAACGATGAGCCGAGTAAAAGTGATTATCGATTGCCGCGTCTGTCTGAGCCAGAACGATTGCCACCAAAACTATTTCCGCCACTGCGTTTACCGCCACCAGAACCATAGGGTGATTTACCTGATCCTGATGCTGGCTTGCCTTTGCTGGACGATTTGCGTTGCGAATGTGATGGCTTACCTGAGTCGCTACTACCGCCCTCTTTGGCTTTGGCAGTCTGATTGCGTCCACCGCTTTTGCGCTTGGTTCCCGGCTTGGGACCCTGACCATAGCCTGAGCGATTATCACCACCCGACTTTTTACCATGTCTGCTTTTGTTGCCTGCACCGGTTTCACGATTGAGCGCCTTTCTTGGCTTTTTGGGCTTTACTGGGGCTCTTAGCGTGGTTTCTGGAACAGCATGCTTGGGCTCATAGCCTTCGACTTCTTCGCGCGGAAGTAACTGCTGTATCAAACGTTCAATATCGGATAACAGATCCACTTCATCGGCACTGACTAAAGAAATTGCTTTACCGGTTTGTCCAGCACGACCGGTGCGGCCAATACGATGCACATAATCCTCTGATACATTGGGTAGATCAAAATTAACCACCTGAGGTAGCTGTTCAATATCTAAACCACGAGCAGCAATATCTGTTGCCACTAAAATGCGAATTTCACCGGCTTTAAACCCTGCTAATGCTTTAGTTCGTGCACCCTGGCTTTTGTTGCCATGAATAGCTGCGGCCACAATGCCTTCAGATTCCAAATGCTTAGTTAGCTTATTGGCACCATGTTTGGTTTTGGTGAATACCAGTGCCTGATCCCACTTACCATCATGAATCAAGCGCGTCAGTAACTGGGCTTTCTTTTTCTTATCCACGGGATGGATATGCTGAGTAACCGAAGTTGCTGTAGTGTTACGCGGACTCACTGAAATTTCGATAGGCTTGCGCAATAGGCCTCGAGCAAGATTGCGAATATCATCGGAAAAAGTCGCTGAAAATAGTAAATTTTGGCGGCGACGAGGAAGAAGATCAATAATACGTTTGATATCGCGGATAAAGCCCATATCGAGCATACGATCCGCTTCATCTAAAACTAACACCTGTAGATGATCAAACCTTACGGCATTTTGACTGTGTAAATCCATTAGTCGACCCGGCGTTGCCACTAGAATATCAACACCCTTTCTCAGTTTCATCATTTGCGGATTGATCTTAACCCCACCAAATACTACGGCTGAAGTTAATGAAAGATGCTTGGAATAAGTAGCGACACTTTCACCTACCTGTGCGGCTAATTCTCGCGTGGGTGTCAGTATTAAGCATCGCGCTTGATTGGCGCCTGCGCGGCGTCCACCACTTAAGCGCTCTAAAATAGGCAGAGTAAAGCCTGCCGTTTTACCGGTACCGGTTTGAGCGGCCGCCATTAGATCATGACCTTCGAGCACAGCAGGTATTGCTTTGGCTTGAATAGGTGATGGTTCACTGTAACCTTGAGCGGTTACAGCTTTTAAAATTGGCGCGGATAATCCGAGTTCTTTAAAGGACATAAATTTTTTACTTTAGAGTTATTGTCAAGCTTCGACAGTATGGGCAAGTTGAGTAGCGTTTTGTTGCACTTTCACAGGGCGCGAAGCTTACAGGTTTCGCCATATAATTGCACTCTCAAACAGCGGTATAACCAGTAAAATCCCCCTTAAAATGCTTAAATTTGCTTAGAAAACCCGAGAAACTTCATTTAAAAACAAAAAAGCAGGTAGTTCGCTAAAACTACCTGCCTTATGATTAATCCCTATGCAACCACTGAGTCGTTGTGGATTGTATATCCTTAGTCACTCTGAATTTGATAGTAATCCATAAGAATCTGAGCCACTTCGGGTCTTGAAAATTCAGGCGGTGGCGCGATGCCCTCACCCAACATCTGACGCACCTTGGTGCCCGATAGCAAAATAAAATCCTCTTTACTGTGATCTTCGGCTTCGTTCATCATCACTACGCGACCGAGTTTTTTCGAGAATGCAGTGTGATCAGCGTTAAATATCTCAATTTCAAGGGCACCCTCAGGTACCTTATCATCAAAGATCGTCTGTGCATCAAAGGCACCGTAATAGTCGCCTACGCCAGCGTGATCACGGCCAACAATTAGGTGGGTTGCACCCATATTTTGGCGGAACACCGCGTGCAATACTGCTTCTCTTGGGCCCGCATAAAGCATATCAAAGCCATAGCCGGTAACCATGACTGAATTTTCTGGGAAATAAAGTTCAACCATTTTACGAATGCAGTTATCGCGAACATCGGCGGGAATATCTCCTGATTTTAACTTACCAAGCAACATATGAATCACAACCCCATCGGCATCCAAACGTTCCATCGCCATACGGCATAGCTCTTCATGGGCACGGTGCATGGGGTTACGGGTTTGGAAAGCCACGACTTTGTTCCAGCCGCGCTCAGCAATTTCATTGCGAATTTCTGTGGCTGTTCTAAAGGTATCGGGGAAGTCGGCTTGGAAGTAGCTCAAACTAAGCACTTCAATATCGCCTGAGACCACATAGCGGCCTAGGTTGGTAAAGGTAGCTACTCCTGGGTGCTCTGGATCTGTGGTACCAAAAATAGCCTCAGCCATGCTAGCTATCTGGGCATCAGACACAGCTTCAATGGCATCAACTGTCATAACTGCCATCACTGGATTGCCTTCAGTATTAGGATCGCGTAGCGCTATTTTCTGAGCGCCTTCAATGCCCTGAATATCTTCTACAAGGTTTAATACAGGAACAGGCCAGAACAGACCTTCTTTCGTGTGTAAGCTTTCAGAAACACTGATGGCATCAGCAAGGTTCATATAGCCGGCTAAGGGATTAAAATAACCTGCACCTAACATAACCGCATTTGCCGCAGCGGCTGAATTTAAAACCAAGTTGGGTAGTGATTCTGCTTCGCTTAGCAACTGTTGCGCACGCTCGGCACTTACAAGACGAGGATTAAGGCTGTCTGAGCCATGAGGCTTAATCAATGAACTTCTCCTATGATGCTGTATTAACGACAGTTGAATCTGCTTGCTGGAAGCTAAGCTCTCATCAACAATGATCCTAAACCAAAAACCCCCGCACTGGGTGCAGGGGATAAAAAATGGTGGAGCTAAGCGGGATCGAACCGCTGACCTCAACACTGCCAGTGTTGCGCTCTCCCAGCTGAGCTATAGCCCCAAAATTGGATGGCGAATAATAGGGATCAGGTGCGATCAAGTCAAGCTTAATCAGTAATCGAATCCCTAAGACTTAATTAATTTAACTGCTGATAAGCCTTTTCCATTTTCTTGAGTTTCTTCTTGCCAATACCGCCCAGTAAATCAATGGCAAAGCGCAGCCTAGCTCTGGACATATCTGCGCCTAAAAGCGCCATAGAATCCATAACGGATATAGAAGAGCTACTGCCCGCGATAGCGATAAACAACGGCGCTAAGAAAGGTTTAAGCTTAATATCCATCGCATCTGCAGTACCCTTAAGTGCCTCGAATATATTATCTCTCTGCCATTGCTGTATAGCTTCAAGTCGCCACAGGGCAAACTGCAAGACTTCGAGTAGCTGGTCATCTTCCATTCCTGCAGACTGAAGATCCTCAGCGGTTATAGGTAACATACCAGACACCAAATAACTGCCCAACGGCGCTATATCTGAAAAGGTTTCCATACGCTGTTTGGCGAAAGGTAAAAACTGTAACAATGTATCGCGATTAAGCGCCCATTGATGCAGTCGATCCGCTAGCTGTTCATCGGTTAATTCTTCGCGAATCCATAGACCATTTAGCCAACTCAATTTTTCAACATCGAAAACCGGTCCGCCCAGCGAAACTCTCTGAATATCAAACTCTGCCATCATTTCATCAAGGGTGAATTTTTCACGCTCATCGGGCATGGACCAACCCATTCGACCTAGATAATTTAGCAATGCTTCGGCCAAATAACCCATGCGTTGGTAGTAAAGAATACTGGTGGGATTCTTGCGTTTGGAAAGTTTACTTTTATCCACATTGCGCAGTAGGGGCAAATGACAGAATACCGGTAACTCCCAACCAAAATATTGATAAAGCAAAATATGCTTGGGTGCTGAGTTAATCCACTCTTCACCGCGAATCACATGGCTAATCTCCATGAGATGGTCGTCCACCACATTGGCTAGGTGATAGGTAGGCATGCCATCGGCTTTTAGCAGTATTTGCATATCAACCTGCGCCCAATCAATACTGATCTCACCGCGCAACATATCATTAAAGGTGCACTGCCCTTCTCGAGGAACCTTCATTCTCACTACATAGGGCTCATTATTGGCAAGACGCTCGGCAATCTCATCTTCAGACAGGTTCTCACAGTGGCCGTCATAGCCTAGGGGCTTTTTTTCCTGCATCTGGGTTGCTCGGAGTTCATCTAGCCTTTTTGGTGTACAGAAACAACGAAAAGCATAGCCCTTTTCAATAAGCTCATTAGCATATTTGGCATAGATGTCTGAGCGTTCACTTTGACGATAGGGACCCTTATCACCACCGACATCGGGGCCCTCATCCCAGTTGAGGCCCAACCATGAAAGCGCATCTAAAATAGCCTGCTCAGACTCTGGCGTCGATCTGGTCTGATCGGTGTCCTCAATACGCAGTAAAAATTGACCACCCTGACTGCGGGCAAACACCATATTAAACAGCGCCACATAGGCTGTACCCACATGAGGATCACCGGTTGGCGATGGGGCAATTCTGGTTCTAATCGTCATTTTTTATCCAAGGGTTATTTTGAGTAATTCAAGCAGATTAAACCTGCTTAAAAAGCGCAATTATACGTTTTATGTGGTTGTTCTGTTACTACAAATTTAAATTTTAAATCCACAACCATGATTAACAGGGGTAATAACTAAAATGGTATAGAGGTTATCAATAAAAACCATAACCAAAAATGACCATTTTTAGTGCAATTTCTCGTAATATGCGCACAATTCATAATATCGGCTTCAACTATGCATTATATGCATAGCTAGCACAGTGGTTTAACGCATTTTATAAGCGAGGCTAAAAAATGTCATCTCAAGAAAAAGTATTTGTTGTTGTCAACCCAACCCTAGATAAGCAGGTTGCCCTTGATCGCGCTCTAATCACATCGCAACTCATGTCTCCTCGTCCAGAAATCTGTGTCTTTGTTGCGGTAGACAGCAATACCGTTAACCTAGATGCAAGAAACCCTAGCATTTATCGCGATACCGATTGGTTTGAACAGCAAATCCACAAGCCCTTAAGAGATGCAGGCCTGAAATATAGAATTGAAGTCTCATGGTCCAATGATTGGCAGGGCTCAATTATGGCTTCAGCCAAGCATTTTGGAGCCACTAGAATTATGATCCGCGCAGGTAAACCTGTTAAAAGCAGCCGTTTCATTTTTGCAGAATCTAAGTGGGAACTGCTTAAAGAAGCCAACTGCCCAGTTGTTTTGGTGCGCGACGAAGCCAAGCCGCGTCGAAAAGTCGTATTGGCGGCAGTTAACTTCCAGGCCTCGAGAATTAATCAGGAAATTTTAAATAAAAATATTTTGGAGCGAGGCATGAAACTAGCCGAGAGCTATGATGCTGACTTTCATGTGGTCAATGCCTACATCGATTCTCTTCTTTATCCAGACCGCGGGCGACTTGCCAAGCACACAGGTCTAGAACAGAGTAAAACCCATGTCGTAAAAGGCTATACCGATGAGGTGATTTCTAAGGTATCCAAACAAATTGATGCCGATGTGGTCATTATAGGAACTCTGGGTCAAACCGGCTTAACTAAAACCCGACGCGGCAATACTGCTGAACGCGTGATATCAGCATTAAATGTTGATGTGGTAGTGGTTAACTCAGAATACTAAAATGATGAACAAGGCGCGGGCTGTTAATTAAGCACAGCCTGCGCTCACACTTATTGCTCAAACACCACGGTCTTATGACCATGAACAATGACTCTATTCTCAAGATGATTGCGCAGTGCTCTAGCCAAAACCAAAGTTTCAACATCTCGTCCTAATCGAACCAAGTCATCTTCACTATGACTGTGGCCTACTCGCACTACATCCTGATCAATAATGGGTCCTTCATCTAGGTCTTCAGTTACATAGTGGCTGGTTGCACCCACTAGCTTTACACCGCGTTCATAGGCTTTTGCATAGGGATTGGCACCAATAAATGACGGCAAGAAACTATGGTGAATATTAATCATACGACCTTTGTATTTGGCACACATTTGCCGTGGGATAATTTGCATATAACGGGCTAAAACCACGGTATCCGCATTATAGGAATCAATAATAGATTCCATTTCGGCAAAAGCTGGCGCCTTATCATTGCGATCTACCGGCACATATTTAAAGGGAATATTGTGCCACTCGACCATTGACCGTAAATTTTCGTGATTTGAAATCACGCAGCTAATCTCGCAATCAAGCTCACCACTGTGCCAGCGATGAAGCAAGTCGGCCAAACAGTGCGAAGCATGACTGGCCAAAAGGACTACTTTTTGCGGCTGTTTAGAATCATAAATCGCCCAACGCATATCGTAGCTTGCCGCTAACTCTGAAAACTTTTCTCGAAAGTCGTCCAAACTAATGGATAATGAACTGGCTTTTAATTCATTGCGCATAAAAAACCAATCACTGTCGGGATCGGCATGGTAATTTGATTCCAACAACCAACCATTATGATCAGCAATAAACTGGCTCACTGCCGCCACAATGCCCACCTTATCGGGGCAATGAATAATTAGTCTGTAGGTGTGGTTATCAAGTTTACTCATAGTATTTATGCTCTAAGCAATGACCAAGTCCATGATTAATTGGTGTATCTTTAATAATCGAACCATTATCCAACAACTGAACCACTACTGCAAAGCAATGAAAGCCATAGCGTTAAGGAATTAATCTCAATAAAAGGTAAAAATGACTAGGGAGCAGTGCAAAAAAAAGCGTAAAGACTTTTGTAGGGACTTAAAAATATATGATTTATTAGGAAGAAGCTTTTGAGGAAAATGGTGGGCCGTCCGCGACTCGAACGCGGGACCAATTGGTTAAAAGCCAACTGCTCTACCAACTGAGCTAACGGCCCTCAAAAGAGGTGCGTATAATACTCACCAGCAGGATAAATTCAAGCACTATTTTTATATCTTGTAGGATCTTTTAGCCCTGCGTCGATAAATCCCTGTTTTCTAAGTCTACAGCTATCACAAACACCACAGGCAGCACCCTGTTCATCAGCCTGATAGCAGGAAACAGTGACACTGTAATCAACTCCAATTTTTATTCCTGCTTGGATAATCTGACCCTTGGTCATATCAATCAATGGGGCATGCACAGTGAGTTTATTACCTTCGACGCCAGCTTTGGTGGCCAAGTTTGCCATCTGCTCAAAGGCATTAATATAATCTGGGCGACAATCTGGATAACCCGAGTAATCCACCGCATTAACACCCACAAAAATATCATTGGCACCCAGCACCTCTGCCCAGCCCAATGCAATAGAGAGAAATACCGTATTTCTTGCGGGCACATAGGTTACCGGAATGCCGGATGTCTCGTACTCTGGCACATCGATATTAGTATCGGTCAAAGCCGAACCGCCAATTGTTCCTAGATCTAAACTGACAACCTTGTGCGCCTCAACCTGCATTGCCTCTGACACTTTGGCTGCAGCAAACAGTTCTGATCTATGCCGCTGCCCATAGTCGAAGCTAAGGGTATAGCAATCAAAACCCTGCTGTTTAGCCATGGCTAGCACGGTAGAGGAATCAAGACCGCCTGAAACTAAAATAACTGCTTTTTTTGTCATCTCTAACGCCCCGGCTCATCGCCCCAAATAATTTTATGGGTCTGTAGCTGCATTCGAACATTGAGCCTGTCCTCCAGTATCCACCCAGCCAACTCTTTGGGTGATAACTGCCCCTGACTTGGAGAGAAAAGGATATCTGTTCCTGTTTCACGGAGCTTTAGGTGGTCAATTTGCAAGCAACACCAGTCATAGTCTTGGCGATCACAGATAACAAATTTGACCTCATCCTGAGAGTTAAGGTAATTAACATTTTCATAATGATTACGGCTCATTTCGCCGGATGCTGGGGTTTTAAAATCAACAATTTTTACCACCCGAGAATCCACTTCTGCAGTAGACAGCGCACCACTGGTTTCTAATGACACCCGATAACCTTGATCACATAACTGCTTTAGCAATGGAATACATTGAGGCTGGGCTAATGGCTCGCCGCCCGTCACAGTGACAAACTTGGCTTGATGCTGGCTTACCGATGCAAAAATATCATCGAAAGACATTTTATGACCGCCCTCAAAAGCATAGGCCGTATCACAGTAAACACAGCGCAACGGACAACCAGTTAGACGAACAAATACCGTGGGGAAACCCGTAGTGGATGTTTCACCTTGCAGAGAATGAAATATTTCGGTGATACGCAGAGAATCGTTATTCATGGGAGTACACTTAAATAGCTATAGAGGTCTTTAAAGACCCTTAGCCTTTATATATGCCTTGGCTTTAGCGCCAGCACCACCATCAGTGCTTGCAGCCTGTTGAAGGAATACAAGGGCTTTATCCTTGTCACCCTGCTTAAAATATAGCTTACCTAACTTATAACGCGCATCCATAGCCTTGTTGTGGCTAGCATAGTTATCAACCACGGCATGAAAAGAATTCAGCGCTAAATCTTGATTGCCCTGAAACTCATAGACCTCACCCAACCAATAATGCGCGTTGGCCGAATAAGGGCTTTCAGGAAACTGCAGAATATGACGCTTAAAGGCTTCAATAGCACCCTCAAAATCTCTTTCTTTTAACAGCAGACTGGCCGCTAAATAATCCGCCTCCATATTTTCTGCGGTTGCCAGAATAACGGGTGCTTCCTCAACAGGTAATTGAGTATTCGGAGTAACTTGCAATAATTGCTGACTGTCGACAGGCTGTGCACTTTGCTGAGCCGTCAAACCAGAATTTGGCGTTGATTGACTCAGAGTAATCAAGCGACGATCTAGATCTAAGTAATCATCCATTTGCAGCTGCTTGATTTGCTGAAGCTGATAGCTGAGCTCCTCAACTGTGCCACGCAGTGTTCTGACTTCGTCTTTTAAAACCTGTATCTGATAGAACTGCTCCGCGCGCTGAAGACTTTCCGCACTGGGTTTGGGTCGATCATTAGAGTTCGACGAGCTGTTAAGGTCAACTACCGGAGAAAGCGGCTGGGCCATCAAGCTAGACGACAATAGTGCAGCGGTCAAAGTCACTAAAATTTGCTTCATAGGTTTTTTACACTCAGGCTAAAAGTAGGTAGCGGATAATTTCCGCCACCTATTGTATAGCATTTTGCAGTAACTACTTAAGCTCAACGCGACGATTGAGGCGCCATGCTTCGTCATCACTTCCAAAGGCTGCTGCACGTTCTTCACCAAAGCTAATCACTTCGATTCTGTCACCGGCAACACCCTGTAGAACTAAAAACTCTTTAGCTGCTGCTGCACGTCGCTCACCCAAAGCAATATTGTACTCACGAGTACCACGCTCATCAGCATGACCTTCTAGTCTTACTGCGCGTGAATTTCCCTTGAGAATTGCTGCATGCTCAAGCAGTGCCCCACGAGATTCAGCGTTCAAAACCGCCTTATCAAAGTCGAAATAAAAGACAGTTGCCAAATCACTAATCACTGGAACAATTTCAACATCCGCTGACCCAACCTGTGCAGTTTTAACTGCCGCGTTGTCAATCTCAGTGGTATCGTTATCGTAAACAGGTGCTGAACTACAGCCCGTTAAAATGGCAAGTGAAAGTAAAGATGCATATAGGTTTATGCGGGTTTTCATGATTGTTAACTCCTTTGAGTAACGCTATAGGTTAAAAAATTATTGTTTTATCGCAAATAAGGGGACCAAGCAGGCTCTCTTACATCACCTCGTTTAGCTGGGAGGTTGTATTTTACACCAGCATCAATAGAAACCGCAGCAAGTATACCCTTATTATCATACTTTGTTGCGTACATTAGCATGGCCCCGTTTGGTGCAAGAGAGGGGGATTCATCTAATGTAGTTTCAGTTAATTCAAGTAATCGACCGGTTTTAAGATCCAGTGCGGCAATATGGAACACATCAGACGAACGATGAACCATAGCCACTGTACGGCCGTCTGGGGCAATATTAGGTCGTGCATTATAATTGCCCTTGAATGTCACACGTTTGACCGATTTGTCAGATAATTTCAGCTTGTATATCTGTGGCGAACCACCCCGATCAGAGGTAAATAGAATATGCTTCCCATCCGGCATCCAGGTGGGTTCAGTGTCAATCGCAAAATGACGAGTTAGGCGAACTAATTTATTAGTATTCAGATCGAGGGTATAAATCTCTGGGTTACCGTCTTTGGACAGCACAATGGCCAGTTTAGTTCCATCGGGCGACCAGGAGGGCGCTCCATTAAGTCCTTTAAAACTGGTTAGCTGTTGACGCTCTGCGGTCAATAAATTCTGCCTAAAGATAGCGGGTCGTCCTGTTTCAAAGGACACATAGGCCAACTCGTTTCCGCTTGGCGCCCAGGTGGGCGACATAATAGGCTGTTTTGATTCAAGCATGAGGCTTTCTCTGGCACCATCGGCATCAGCAACCTGAAGTCTGTAGGTGAAATCATCGCCTTCACGTATCACCGAAACATAGGCTAAACGTGTAGCAAAGGCCCCTCTTATACCGGTGATTGCTTGATAGATTTTATCACTCACCGCATGAGCGAGATCACGCATCTCCGATGCAGGTGAGCGCACCTTATGGGTAAATTGTATCCGTTGAGAGTTAACACTCAGCAAACTAAATTCAAGTTCGTAGCGCCGATCGGGCATAACCGAAAGCGAACCTACCACAAGATATTCTGCTCCCAGTAATCGCCAATCTCTGAAGTAGACATCTGCGGGCTGAGAGGGAAATGCCAACATATCTCGCTGGGGCGTCAACCTAAACAGCCCACTGCGACGCAAGTCAGCCGCCACAATGTCAGAGATATTTTCATTGATTTTAATCCCATTGAGATTAAACGGCGATAAGGCAATCACAGTTGGCTGATCATTGCCCTCTGTTACCTTTATAACCAGTTCCGCAGCGGCACTGCTAGCAAAAAATATTGCTAACATTAGAATAAAACACTGCCTAAAATATCTCACTTCACTAGTCTCCGCTGTGGCTGTTTAAAGCCGTAAATCTTCTGGATTAAATAACACTTTTACTGATCTAAAGTACTGCTCAAAAATTCGTGGCTCCATCGACTGCAACTCAGAGAAAGGCGCTGCCTTGAAAGCCGCCTGCTCTACTGAGCGATCAAATGCAACATCACCACTGGATTGCAAAATCTTTACTCCTACTATTCGACCCGTAGGCACCAGCCTTAGTTCAATTAATGTTTGCATGCCCAGTCTAGCACTTGGAGGTCGACTCCAACTTTGGCTTAAGCGACCCTGTATTATCTGCAAATAACTACTGGCAGACTGCTTTTCTTGCTCGGCGATTTCAGCTTCTTGCTCTTGTCGCAATTTTTCATCTAATGCTGCCTGTTTTCGCGCACGCTCTTGCTCTAATTCCCGCTGCCTCTGCTCACGCTTTTGGCGGAGTGCTTCTTGCTGACGGAGCTTTTCAAGGCGCTTAGCTTCTCGCTCAGAAATACGCTGTTGCTCAAGACGCTTCTGAGCAGCTTTTTTCCTGTCGGCTTCGCGACGCTTTGCCGCTAGCTCTTTAGCCTTGGAATTACTGGCCTTCTTCTTAGGCTTTTCCTTGGGCTTAAGCTGAATTAATTCAGCCTGAATAAATTGCGGCTGAACCACAACATCTTTACTTTGTGATGGCCAATCAATCAAAAAAGCTGTCACCACTAAAAGATGCAGCCCTATACTGAATATAACCGCCGTTATATAACCCGAACGCCAGCCAATCATTGTGATGCTGAGGGCTCTGTAACTAATCCAACCGAGGGTGCGCCGGCTATTTGAAGCTGGCTCATCAAATCGACAACTGAGCCATAATCAACCGCGGTATCTCCCCACACTAGCACCGGTGTATTGGGTTTTTGACGCAGTACTTTTGCAACTCTATCTTTAATAAATGATAGGCTATTGGCAATATTAGTGCCGTTTTCGTCAATCCAATAGGTACCATCAGACTTGATGGAAATAATTAATGGATCCTGCTTTTGCTTGTCTAGAGGTGCTGAATTTGCCGCTGGCAATTCAACTTTCACGCCCTGCATTAACAGTGGCGCGGTAATCATAAACACAACCAACAAAACCAGCATGACATCAATGTAGGGAACCACATTGATTTCGGCGACTAGCTTGCGTTTTGTTCGTTTATTTTTCACTCTAGGGATTCTCTCAATTTGCCTTATTTAGAATGAACCTGACGATGCAAAATACTTGAAAACTCTTCAGCAAATGTTTCATAACTTGCATTCATGGTTTCAACTTGCGCCGCATATCGGTTATAAGCCAGTACCGCTGGAATGGCCGCAAACAGACCCATAGCGGTTGCGATTAATGCTTCTGATATCCCAGGCGCCACAGTAGCCAGAGTTGCCTGCTGAACCATAGCCAACCCTCTAAACGAATTCATAATTCCCCATACCGTGCCAAATAGACCTATGTAGGGGCTGACTGAGGCTACGCTAGCAAGAAAAGGTAAATGAGTACTCAGCGCTTCTTCTTCTCTTGAGAGTGCCACTCGCATGGCGCGATCTGTTCCTTCCATAACCGCCTCTGGGTCTGCACTCTGGCCATCAGTTAAGCGCGTAAACTCTCTAAATCCGGCTCGGAATACATTCTCTATACCCTGATTACCACCATTTTCTTGAGCCTCTTGGGATAACTCATCATAAAGGTTGTTTAGGTCGACGCCTGACCAGAAGGTATCTTCAAAATGCTTAAAACTGTTCTCAGCATTGCGCAGGTATATGCCGCGCTGAACAATCATAATCCATGAGATAACCGAGGCAACAAATAGCAGCAACATCACCAACTGAACTAACACGCTGGCATTGAGAATTAGCGATAATATTGATAGATTTTCTTCACTCACAATAGCGGCTCCAACCTTAATTATAGTTACTTAATGTGGCATATATTTCTTTTGGCATTGCCAATGGGCGTTTCGTTTCACTATTTATACAGGCAACTTTGACCTTGCCTTCGACCAAAATATCCCCATCGCGGGAAACATTTTGATGCATTTCAAAACTTGCCTTTGATAGTTTGCTTAAACCTGCAGAGACATCGAGCAGGTCATCTAAGACCGCTGGCTTTTGATAAACCAACTCAACACTGCGAACAACAAACTGTAGGCTATCAAACAGAGCCGGTTTGTTATAACCCAAGCTCCTTAAAAACTCTGTGCGCGCTCTTTCCATATATTTAAGATAGTTGGCATAGAACACAATACCACCGGCATCGGTATCCTCAACATAGACTCTGACCTGATGATTAAACACCGACGACATCTTATTCACTCAATCCATCGAGCTGTTCTTGCAAGCGCTTGGGACTGGGTAGGCCAAAATGCTCATAGGCCATGCGTGTAGCGATTCGACCTCTTGAGGTTCTCATTAAAAAGCCCTGTTGAATTAAATAGGGTTCAAGAACATCTTCAATGGTTCCGCGCTCTTCGCTAATAGCCGCGGCAAGACTGTCTACTCCTGCTGGGCCACCATCAAATTTTTCCATTAAGGTCAGTAACAGCCTTCTATCTAAATGATCAAAACCATTTTTATCTACATTGAGCATATTGAGGGCTGCATCGGCAACTTCAGAGGTCACCTTGCCATCCGCTTTTACCTCAGCATAGTCTCTGACTCGCCTAAGCAGGCGATTGGCAATTCTTGGGGTACCTCTTGATCGGCAGGCAATTTCCTTTGCGCCTGCGGCATCTATGGGCACATTGAGTATATCGCCGGCACGGGAAACTATTTTTGCCAGATCTTCGATCGAATAAAATTCAAGACGCTGAACAATTCCGAATCTATCGCGTAGCGGCGAAGTCAACAGTCCCGCTCTAGTGGTAGCACCCACCAGAGTAAACGGCGGTAAATCTAGTTTGATTGAGCGCGCAGCCGGGCCCTCACCAATCACAATATCAAGCTGATAATCTTCAAGTGCTGGATAGAGTATTTCTTCAACCACGGGGCTTAAGCGATGTATCTCGTCGATAAATAACACATCACCTTCTTCAAGGTTAGTGAGTAGCGCAGCTAGGTCGCCGGCTTTTTCTAACACAGGGCCAGAGGTGGTTTTAAGATCAACTTCCATCTCGTTGGCAATAATATGTGCAAGGGTGGTTTTACCAAGGCCTGGAGGCCCAAAAACCAAACAGTGGTCCAGTGGTTCGTTGCGCTTGCGAGCAGCCTCAATAAAGATATTTAACTGCTCTTTAACCACCGGCTGACCCACATAGTCAGCCAGTGTTATTGGCCGCAGGGCGCGGTCAAAACGCTCCTCAGTGGAGGTTGGGACTGCTGAAATAAGTCGATCGGGTTCAATCATTAGTCACTGCCTAAAGTATTAGTACAAGGATACAGGTCTGTGGGTAAATTTACACTAGTGAAATGACTAATAGGCACCCTATTTACACCATAGATTTTAATGCTGCACGGATCAATTGCTCAGCATTGGTAATATGTTCACCGGCAACACGATTAACCATTTTTGCCGCATCCTGAGGTCGATATCCCAGCGCAGTAAGAGCGCTTTCTGCCTCTAAACTAATATCTTCTGCCACGGGCTCTGAGGTATCAACAGAGATATCACCGATAATTTGGGTGATTTTATCGCGCATTTCAATCAATAGCCGTTCAGCAGTCTTTTTACCCACCCCTGGAATTTTCACCAAGGTGGCGACTTCGTCTTTTTGCACACAGCGCGCGAATTCTGCAACCGACATGCCCGACAATATGGCTAAGGCCATTTTCGGCCCTACACCATTAACTTTAATAAGCTGTCTAAATAATGTTCTTTCTTCAATTTGAGCGAAACCATATAGTTGCTGTGCATCTTCACGCACCACAAAATGGGTATGCAGGGTTACCACCTGCCCAACATCGGGTATATCAAAAAACGTATTCAATGGAACTAGCAATTCATAGCCCACGCCCTGTACATCCAGCAATAAATCCGGCGCTTGCTTGCTTAGAACCTGTCCCTTAAGTCGTCCGATCATAGTCGATCTACCCTTTTAAGTGTTTTATTAGTTTATTTTAGCCTACCGCGAGAATAGCCTTTTACGCCAGCTCCCGCCATGATGTTTTGCGTGCGCATACTATGCCCATGACAAATTGCCACCGCCAGGGCATCTGCGGCGTCCTCAGAGGGCTCACCTGGCAACTTAAGCAAGGAGGTCACCATCATCTGCACCTGCTTCTTATCGGCGGCACCGGTGCCCACAACGGCTAACTTTATACTTCGAGGAGAATATTCTGAAACCGGCAATTGAGCATTTGTGCCCGATAAAATTGCTGCACCTCTCGCCTGCCCCAGTTTAAGTGCCGAGCCGGGATTACGAGCAAGAAAGACATCCTCAATTCCCATAACCTGTGGCTTATATTCTTCAATTAACTGACTGAGGCCATCAAAAATAAGCTGTAACCTTTCGGGCAATGTGCCTTTTGGCATGCGAATAATCCCACTGGTCACGTAATTCATCTTGGCACCCGTCATATCAACAATTCCATAGCCGGTTCGCCGTGATCCTGGATCTATTCCTATAATTCTTATCATTTGCAGTTTTATCAGTAATTATTGCTTTAGTGTTGCAATCTACGCTGTTTGAGTCAACCACAAAAAAGCCCCCAGTGTGAGTGGAGGCTTTTTACTCAAAAGAGCGCTTAACCTAAGGTTAATCTTTCTTAGGAGCGGCTTTTGCCTTGGCTTTAGCTTTTGGAGCAGCCTTAGCTTTAGCTTTTGCCTTAGGAGCAGCCTTAGCTTTTGCTTTAGGTGCAGCTTTAGCTTTCGCCTTTGGAGCTGCCTTGGCCTTTGCTTTTGCCTTCGCTTTTGGCTTTGGTGCTTCCTCTGCAGGAGCCTCTTCAGCAGGCGCTTCTTCAGCAGGAGCCTCTTCGGCAGGTGCTTCTGCTACTGGTGCTTCCTCTGCAGGAGCCTCTTCAGCAGGTGCTTCTGCTACTGGTGCTTCCTCTGCAGGAGCCTCTTCAGCAGGTGCTTCTGCTACTGGTGCTTCCTCTGCAGGAGCCTCTTCAACAGGAGCCTCTTCAACAGGAGCCTCTTCAACAGGAGCCTCTACTACTGGCGCTTCTTCTACTGGCGCTGCAACCGCTTCTGGCTCCGGCTCTTGTGGAGCTGGCGCAGGCGGAACAAATGCCTTAATTAGTTTTTCTGCTAATAAAATTTTAACTTTTTCATCAGCGTTTACCCAATTTTTATCAGCACCCTTAACCGCGTATCGGCCTGAGGATTTTTGATAAACTACGTAGTCTTTGGTTTTTTTAATAACTTTCATCTGTTGTTGCCCCTTTGTGATTACTCGTTTAAGTTTATTGTTGTATTAAAATGCAGCTATACAAGCTGCTCCATTATTTCGCCAGAAATATCAGCATTGGTGTATACGTTTTGTACATCATCCAAATCTTCTAAGCTATCAATCATTGCTAGTAATTTCTCAGCGGCATCCTTATCCATTGGCACTTCGATGTCTGCAATCATAGTAACCTCAGCATGCGCCGGAGTAAATCCAGCACCAACCAGAGCATCTTTAACCTGCAGAAAATCTTCAAATGATGTCTCTACATCTAAAGATCCATCATCATGTGACTTAATATCTTCAGCGCCTGACTCGAGCGCCACATCCATCAGCGCGTCTTCATCAACCCCTGGGCCATAGCTAATCTGACCAATTCTGTTAAACAGATAGGCAACTGAACCGTCAGTCCCTAGATTACCGCCACGTTTGGCAAATGCATGACGAACCTCACCTACTGTTCTGTTGCGATTATCAGTCATACATTCGACCAAAACGGCAACGCCACCCGGCGCATAGCCTTCATAGGTGATTTCGTCATAATTCTCACCCTCACCTGCGCCAGCACCCCGAGCAATCGCCTTATCAATTGTGTCGCGCTTCATATTAGCGCCAAGGGCCTTATCCACCCCTGCTCTCAGCCGAGGATTGTCCTCAGGGTTTGGACCGCCGGCTTTTGCCGCAACAACCAACTCACGAATTAACTTGGTAAATACTTTGCCACGCTTTGCATCCTGAGCTGCTTTGCGGTGCTTAATATTGGCCCATTTACTATGACCTGCCATATCCTATCTCCAAACTACTAGCTTTTAGCTAGCTTGATTCTCTTTATTTCTTAGCTTTATATTGAGATCTCGTAATTGCGCTGCCTCAACGGTGCCTGGTGCGTCTGTCATTAAACAGGCTGCCGACTGTGTTTTAGGGAAGGCAATCACGTCGCGAATCGAATCAGCGCCTACCATCAACATAATTAATCGATCTAAACCAAACGCAAGACCACCATGGGGTGGAGCGCCATATTGAAGCGCATCCAATAGGAAGCCAAATTTCTCTTGTTGCTCAGCTTCGCCTATGCCTAACACATCAAACACAACTTCTTGCATTTTTTGATCATGGATACGAATAGACCCACCCCCTAACTCTACGCCGTTTAGTACCATATCATAGGCACGAGACAAAGCGTCTTTTGGGTTGTCCTTAAGCGCTTGCGCATCACATGATGGCGCAGTGAACGGGTGATGCAATGGTGTGAGCGCACCGCTGTCGGTAGTTTCAAACATCGGGAAGTCGACAACCCACATTGGCGCCCAGTCACAGGTATAAAGATTGAGATCTTCACCAATCTTGCAACGTAACGCACCCAAGGCCTCAGAAACCACATTTGATTTATCAGCGCCAAAGAATACGATATCACCATTTTTAGCACCCAAACGCTGCATAATATTCATGGTAACTTCATCGCCCAAAAATTTAATAATCGGCGACTGTAGACCTTCAATACCAGTCTCTATGGCATTAACTTTGATCCATGCCAAGCCTTTGGCACCATAGATACTGACAAATTTAGTGTAATCATCAATCTTCTTACGCGAAATTTCTGAACCACCGGGAACTTTTAGCGCGGTGACACGACATGCGGGGTCATTGGCTGGCCCAGCGAATACTTTAAATTCGATATCTTTTAGAAGATCTTTAATCTCAACCAGCTCCAGTGGGATTCTAAGATCTGGTTTATCTGAACCATAGCGATGCATTGCATCGGCATAGGTCATGCGAGGAAAAGTATCAAACTTAACCCCTTTATGCTCAGCAAATATGTTGCTAATCATGGTTTCAGTGACTGACATAATTTCCTCTTCATCAATAAAAGAGGCCTCAATATCAATCTGAGTAAATTCTGGCTGACGATCCGCTCTCAGATCTTCGTCTCTAAAACATTTGGCAATCTGATAGTAGCGATCAAATCCAGCAACCATGAGTAGCTGCTTAAACAGCTGAGGAGACTGAGGCATAGCGAAGAATTGCCCAGGATGAGTTCGCGATGGAATTAAATAATCGCGCGCACCCTCTGGAGTAGCTCGAGTCATAATCGGTGTTTCAATATCCAAGAAACCTAATTCGTCGAGGTAGTTGCGAATCGAATTGGTGATTTTTGAACGAAAACGCAGACTGTTTTGCATTTCGGTTCGACGCAAATCCATGTAGCGATACTTAAGGCGAACATCTTCACCGACGGTAATATGTTCATCCATTTGGAATGGCGGTGTAGTGGCACTATTAAGAATTTCTAACTGCGTACCATAGACCTCGATTTCACCGGTGGCCATGTTTGGGTTGACTGTAGCTTCACTACGCGCTCTTACTTTACCGGTCACTTGCAGTACATATTCCGAACGCACACGGTCAGCTTGCTCAAAGAAATCACCCGCATCTGGATCAAACACTACCTGAACGATTCCCTCACGATCTCGCAAGTCCAAGAAAATGACTCCACCATGATCGCGACGGCGATCTACCCATCCGTAGAGGGTAACCTCTTGATCAAGATTTGCCGTGGTGACCAGGCCGCAGTAGGTTGTTCTTTGCATTAGTTTTTAATCCTTTTAATAATTTACTACTTCGCTTTTGCTATAACTGGTTAACAACTCTAGCTATCGCTATTTGAGTCGCTGCTTAAATTCTTCTTTTTTGAACCCTTAAAATCGGTTTCATACCATCCGCTACCACTGAGTCTAAACCCAGATGCGGAAATTATTTTTTTTAATGTTGGTTGCTGGCAAGCTGAGCATTCTGTGAGTGGCTCATCACTTATCTTTTGCAAAGCTTCCTGTTTATGCCCGCAGGCTTCGCAGTGATATTCATATATAGGCATATTTCTGACCCTTGCTTTGCCCCATTCCCATAAATAAAACCACGCATTATACATCAGCACAGCGCTATGGCGAGCATCGAAGGGACATGGTTTCAACTAAATAATTAGCCTAATTACAGAATTAGTCAATTTGACCCGAAAAAAACACTTTTTTTATACTTAACCCAAGGTTTGTTACCTGAATCCTCGATTTTTCAAGCGCTGACGAAGGTTCTCACAGCGGGCACTCAGCATATCGGGATCATAGGCATCAGGGCTCGCCGCACCCCATATTGGATTTGGCCAAGCGGGATCAGAATGGTAGCGTGCTATATGGTGAATATGTAGCTGGGGTACAACATTGCCCAGGGCGGCAATATTGAGTTTATCGGGCGCGAAAAGCTCGGTCATCGCCTGAGACAAAACACAGGATTCGTGCAGTAGTTGCTGCCTATCCTCAGGTTCAAGCTCAAAGACTTCAGTGATGTTTTCCCGCTTTGGAACCAAAATCAACCAAGGGTAATTTGCATCATGACTTATCAGTAAGAGACTCAGGTCGAACTGACCTACCAGCAAACAATCATTATCTAGCCTTTCATGTAATTTAAACATTTTTAACTCATTGCCCCTTATATGGATCTTAGCTCTGTACCACAGCAGCTCATCACCGTAGAATAACCCACTGAAAATTTAATTCCATCAAAGTGTAAAAAAATTATGCGTGCTAGCCAATATTTGATTGCCACACAAAAAGAATCTCCTGCAGATGCAGAAGTTATAAGCCATCAACTGATGTTGCGTGCGGGCATGATCCGCAAGGTTGCCTCTGGCCTGTATTCTTGGCTACCTCTTGGCTTGCGAGTTTTTCGCAAGGTTGAAAATATTGTGCGCCAAGAAATGGATAAAGCTGGCGCTATGGAACTGTTAATGCCGGTTGTTCAGCCCGCCGATCTTTGGGAGGAATCTGGACGCTGGGGGCAATTTGGCCCGGAACTTCTTAGAATTCGTGATAGACATGATCGTGAGTTTTGTCTGGGGCCCACCCATGAGGAAGTGATCACTCATTTGGTGCGCAATGAAATCAGTAGTTACAAGCAGCTACCGGCTAATTTCTATCAAATACAAACTAAGTTTCGCGATGAGCGCCGCCCACGCTTTGGGGTCATGCGTACCCGCGAGTTTTGCATGAAAGATGCCTATTCTTTTCATAGTAGCAGTGAATCACTGCAAGAAACCTATGACCTGATGTATCAAACCTACAGTAATATTTTTGAACGCACTGGCTTGGTATTTCGTGCCGTATTAGCTGACACGGGAAGCATCGGTGGTAGTCATTCCCATGAATTCCATGTTTTAGCCGATTCCGGTGAAGACGCTATCGTATTCTCTACTGAAAGTGAATTTGCCGCCAATATTGAAAAAGCTGAAGCATTGCCATCAGGCCAATCAGATAATCAAGGCAGTCAACAGAAGCAGGAAGTAGCAACGCCCAACAGTCGCAGTATTGAGGAGATTTGTTCGCAACTGTCAGTTGACCCGTCGCAAACCGTCAAAACCCTGATTGTTAGTGTCAAGGATGAAGAGAGTGAAGAAAATCAGAAAAAACTCTACGCACTGGTTGTGCGCGGTGACCATGAGCTAAATGAGGTTAAGGCACAAAAGATTCTGGGTGTGGATACAGAATTAACCTTTGCCAGCGAGCAACAAATTAAAGATCAACTTAACTGTTCAGTGGGTTCGCTAGGTCCAGTAAACATAGGTATTCCTTTGATTGTTGATCATAGCGCGGCGGCTTTAACTGACTTTGTTTGTGGTGCTAACCGAGAGGGTTTCCATCTAACCGGCGTAAACTGGCGATCAGACTGCAGTATTGAAACTCAAGCAGATATCCGCAATGTCGTGGCCGGCGACCCTAGCCCTGATGGCCAAGGTGTTTTAGAAATCAAACGTGGCATTGAAGTGGGCCATATCTTCCAGCTGGGCACCAAATACAGTGAAGCAATGAAAGCCACTATCCTTAATGAACAGGGTAAAGAACAGGCAATGACTATGGGCTGTTATGGTATTGGCGTCAGCCGAATTGTAGCCGCTGCGATTGAACAGAATCATGATGACAATGGCATTATCTGGCCTGCCGCTATCGCGCCTTTTCAGATTGCATTGGTACCTATCAACATGCATAAATCAGATAGAGTTAAACAAACCTGTGAGTCTTTGTACTCGGAGCTGACTGAAGCCGGCTTTGATGTGTTATTTATGGATGAGCAAAAAGCGCGACTGGGCTCTATGCTGGCAGATATTGAACTGATAGGTATTCCCCATCGTTTGGTGATTGGCGAACGCGGTCTTGATGAAGGTAAGGTTGAGTACCGAGACCGAACTGAAAGCGATAACCAACATATTGATGCCGAAAATTTAATGGCATTTATTACTGGAAAATTAGGCGACTAAACCCTAAAACTGGGCATAACTACCATGGATCTATTACTAAATTGTGATCTTGGAGAGGCCGCAGGTGGCGATCAATTAGCCACTGAAGCTCAGGTGATGCCCTATATTGACCAAGCCAACATTGCCTGCGGGTTTCATGCAGGTAATTCACAGACAATGGATCAGACATTAGCACTGGCCAAACAGCATCAGGTGGCAGTGGGCGCCCACCCCAGCTATCCCGATAAATTTAATTTTGGTCGTCAATCAATGACCATGACATCTCCTGACCTGATTGCCTGTTTAAACTATCAAATAGCTAGCTTAGAAAAGAATGCCAAGCGACATGCTATTGATCTGGACTATGTTAAACCTCATGGCGCGCTGTATAACGATATGATGGTGAACGGCCATTTAAGAAGTGCCGTTATGGCCTCTGTTGCCGATTCGTCTTGCGCGAGCCTAATGCTACAGGCAACCGTTGATCAACAAATCCATCGTCAAGAAGCTGAGATGTTTGGCATTCAGTTGATATTTGAGGTGTTTGCAGATCGCGCTTACCAAGATTGCGGGGCTCTGGTTCCTCGCAACCAACCGGGGGCTATTTTAGATAAAGAAAAAATGTTCGCCCAGGTGTCGCAGTTAATTCATCAGGGCTCGCTGACAACCCTTAGTGGCAACCGGTTAAAACTGGACGCTAACAGTCTTTGCGTTCATGGCGACAATCCACAGGCAGTCTCGGAAATCAGCCAAATACGCGCTATTATTAAAGCATGAGTATTGGGTATCCCAAGGTTGTTATCGCCAGTGAAAATAGCACTATAGTTTATTTTTCAGAGCGACCCTGCAGCCAAACATCAGACCAAATTGCCTATACGGCCAATGTACTTAAGATCAGATTGGGTGAGGAGTTGATTGATCTAATCCCCTCCTATCATTCACTTTTGGTTATCTACGATCCGCTAAAGATTGGCTTTCAGAAAATTGAACAAGAAATTCGCGACACAATTAACGGATGGAAAGCCAACAATCAGCCTCAACAGAGTCGAACAGTCGAACTTCCGGTTTATTACAGCCCTGAATCAGGTCCTGACTTACAACGAATAGCCGATCATTCTGGCCTGAGCATTGATCAGGTCATTGAACTTCACCAACAAACTAAATACACAGTCTATGCCATGGGTTTTGCTCCGGGGTTTGCCTACTTAGGAGAGGTAGATGAACGTATTGCTATGCCGAGACTGGCTACCCCGCGACATAATGTGCCTCAGGGCGCTGTCGCTATTGCTGATCGCCAAACAGCTATTTATCCCTCTCAGTCACCAGGCGGTTGGAATATAGTAGGTCTTTGCCCAATACGCTTATTTAATGCCGAAAAACAGCCCCATACTCCAATGCAAGTGGGGGATAAAATACGCTTCATAAGTATTGATCGCGATGAATTTATTCAGCTGGGTGGATCTGATAAAAAGCTAACCGGTGCAATCACATGACGGGCTTTAAAGTGATTAATCCGGGGATGCACAGCCTGCTTCAAGATAAGGGCCGAATGGGCTTCCACAGCCTTGGTGTCACCTCAGGCGGCGCCTTCGATCAGTACTCCTTTGGCTGGGCAAACCGACTATGCCTTAATCCTGAGAATGCAGGCTGTATTGAAATATTAGTCGGTGGTCTTATTTTAGAAGCACAGCTGTCCACCCAAATTGCCATCACTGGTGCTGATATGCCGATCAAAATCAATGATTCGATCGTTGAGAATTGGTGCACCCATAATATTCAAGCGGGCGATAAAATCGCCTTTGGTTATGCCACCGCAGGCTGTCGAGCCTACCTAGCGGTCGCTGGTGGTATTCAGGCACCGGTAATATTCAATAGCCTCTCAACGGTAGTCAGGGAGAGTCTTGGTGGTTTAACTAAACTGGGTAAGCCCCTTGAAAAAGGTGATATTGTTGCCTGCTCATCGAGCTCACACAGTACAGAGCGTTCAGTTCCCGCGAAATATCACTGTGAGTTTGATACTGATATCGCTGAAATTCGTATGGTTACTGGCTATCAATACGAGCAGTTTAGCCAACAGCAAATAAGCCAATTCTTTGCTACGGACTATGTTATCTCGCCAAATAGTGATCGCATGGGTTATCGTCTTCAAGGGCCCGCAATTGATATAACTGGCTGCGAGATGCTATCCGAGGGTATTAGTCTTGGTGCGGTGCAACTTCCCGCTGATGGTATGCCGATCATTCTGTTGTGCGACCGTCAGACCATTGGTGGCTACCCAAAGCTTGGCTCAGTATTTTCACAGGATATTGCTAAACTGGCGCAGATGATGCCGGGTAAGAAATTACGCTTTAAGCCGTTCAGTATCGAGCAGGCTCAACAGCTATTACAAGAAAGTGCACCTAAGTAGTGATTTAGCTTTGCTTAAGGGGCAACTCACTGATAACATTTTAGCTATACATTAAGAGTAGATGAATGAATATTGCATACCTCAATGGCAAATACTTGCCAATTGAACAGGCTAAAATTTCACCCTTGGATCGGGGGTTTTTATTTGGCGACGGCGTGTATGAGGTAGTTCCCTCTTACAGCGGTAAGCTTGTAGGCTTTAAACCCCATCTGCAACGAATGAACGAAGGTCTTGAAGCCATTGGTATTAAAACCGGCTGGTCTGAAAAACAGTGGCTCGACCTCTGTTTAAAGCTCATTCAAGACAATGGTGCAGGCAATTTAGGTATCTATATTCAAATTAGTCGCGGCACCTATGAATCTAGAGCTCATCGCTTTCCTGAAGTGGTAACACCGACCATTTTTGCTTTCTGCTTTGAAATTGCTTCACCCCCTGTTGCTGATAAGTCGCGAGTAAAAACCTATACGGTTTCAACCGCCCGCGACATCCGTTGGGATCGAAGAGATATCAAATCAACCTCGTTATTAGGTAATGTCTTGCATTACCAACAGGGCGTTGAGCAGGGCAACCAAGAAACCTTGCTTTACAACGACCGCAATGAGCTTACTGAGGCAAGCTCATGTAATGCCTTTATCGTTAAAAATGGCACTGTGATTACCCCGCCCTTAGATCATCAAAAACTGCCGGGTATTACGCGCCAAATATTACTGGATATATTGCTAAACGATGGTCAGATTCCGGTTGAGGAACGCGCTGTTAGCATGCAAGAAGTTGCTGAAGCCGATGAGGTTTGGATTACCAGCTCATCCCGCGAGATAGCGCCTGTAGTCGCCATTGATTCGGTGCCGGTTGGCAATGGTCAGGTTGGCGATGTATGGCTAGCCGCGCAAACGCTTTTCTGCGCCAACCGTTTTAACTACTAAGGGTCATCTACCATGTCTAGACCCACCTCAGCTATTATCGACCTCAGGGCACTGCGCGAGAATTTTATTCTCGCTCAAAAACTAGCGCCCAACGCTAAAAGCATGCCAATGGTTAAAGCCAATGCCTATGGGCATGGCATGATTGAGGTAGCCCATGCGCTAGCTGACTGCGCACCTGCCTTTGGTGTCGCCTGTATTGAAGAAGCACTTGCATTGCGTAAGGCCAATATTACACAGCCCATTCTGTTATTAGAGGGCCCCCATAGTGCGGATGAAGTGGGTATAGCTGAACAGCATGGGTTTTGGCTAATGCTTGAAAACCACAACCAGCTTCAGGCTGTTTTAAGTGCTCAGTTAAGCACTGCTATCACTGTCTGGATTAAACTGGATACCGGCATGCATCGCCTTGGCTTTCAGCCTGAGGATGCGACCTATATTTATCAGCAATTATCCAGCAGCCCAAATGTCGCAGAGGATATTGTTTTAGCCACTCACTTTGCCTGTGCGGATGACCTTAAGAGTAATTTCACTGATAAACAATTACGCTGTTTTAAATCTGCAGTCGATAACCTCGATGGTTCAGAGCATAGCATCAGTCTTGCAAACTCAGCCGCCATATTGGGTTGGCCAAGTATTCAAGATGATTGGCAGCGCCCCGGGTATATGCTTTACGGTGCTTCGCCCTTCTCTGAGCCTCACGAAAATGCTGAGCAGTTACAACAGGTAATGCATTTCCAATCAGCGATTATTTCAACGCGATCCATCAAGACCGGTGAATCAGTGGGTTATACCGCTAACTGGACAGCACAACGTCATTCGACCATTGCTACGGTTGCCGTGGGCTATGGTGATGGCTATCCTCGCCATGCCCCCAATGGCACACCGGTACTAATCAATGGTGTTAAATGCCCGTTGGTGGGTAGAGTGTCAATGGATATGATTACAGTGGATATTACTGATCTAAATAGCGATATTGAAATTGGCACGGATGTTACTTTGTGGGGGCCGGGACTATCGGTGACTGAAGTGGCTGTTCACTGCGGTACTATTGGCTATGAACTACTCACTCGAATGCCTGCCAGAGTACCTAGAATCTATATCAATGCCAAATAGCTAATCAAAGTTCCATTCTTTTTTACTGGCAAACTGATCTGAGTTATCTGTTACCCGAAGAAAACGCGGTGTGAATCTATATTTTCCACTTTTCTCAAAGGCTTTAGCTATGTTTTGCTCTTTTTCCGATGCTGGCGATTGAATCATATTGGCCACCTCGGGAAAGCGCGCAAAATACGTGGTTCGCCAGAGATCCTGTTCCTGCTGATCAACTTCAACAATAGCACCATGCATTTGTATTCCCTGAATGGCTTGCCAATCAGCCTTATAACTCGCATAGATGGAGCCCGCAGCACTGGCATTAAGGGGGAGATTTTTTATGTGTCGACTGTTGGCTGAGGATAAAAAGTAGAGTACTGGCTGGGTCTCTAAAAGACTTGCGGCATAAAGCACGGGTGCCGACCAGCTACCACAGGCATCAGCAGTTGCCAGCGTTAAAACTGACTCGCCACTCAGCAAATCCCAAAACGGATAATCCTGATTAGACATTGCCCTGCCAACGCTCAGTGGCCGCATCATCAATATCAAAGAGATCCATTATTCTGGCTACTGAATGGTCAATAATGTCATCGATGGTTTTTGGCTTGGTGTAAAATGCAGGTGCAGGCGGACATAAAATACCCCCTATCTGGCTCACTTTAAGCATTAGCTCGCAATGCCCCACATGCAGTGGCGTCTCGCGCGGTACAATCACCAAGCGGCGGCGTTCTTTAAGCACCACATCGGCGGCGCGAACAATAAGATTATCTGCATAGGAATTAGCAATCGCAGACAGGGTTTTCATGGAACAGGGGACCACCACCATACCTAGGGTTTTAAAAGACCCACTGGCAATAGTCGCGCCAATATTTTTGTTGTTATGCACCACATCTGCTAAGCCTTCAACCTGCTCAGCGGTGTAGTCAGTTTCAATACCAATGGTCATACGTGCCGCTTGGCTAATCACTAAATGAACTTCAATATCTTCACGAGAGGCTAATTTTTCAAGTAATCTAATCCCATAGATAACTGCACTTGATCCCGATATACCGACAATAAGACGCTTCACTACTATTTTCCTTAAACAGTTAGTCTTTATAATAAATTGATTTTTAGGGTAACAGGTTGCTGACTGGATCTAAAGTTATCCCGCAGCTACTTCCCTAAGATCTTTGCGTAACACCTTACCTACGTTGGTCATGGGCAATTGGTCTCTAAACTCAACGTATTTTGGCACTTTGTAGCCCGCCATATTTTCCTTGCAGAACTCAACCACCTGCGCCTCTGTAAGCTCTGGATTACTGGTTATGACAAACATTTTTACTACCTCACCGGCCTTGGGGTCGGCCACACCGATGGCCGCACATTGAGAAACATCGGGGTGAGTGGTTAGGGTCTGCTCTAATTCGTTGGGGTAAACGTTGAATCCTGAGACAATAATCATATCTTTAAGGCGATCAACCACCTTGATATAACCCTGCTCATCAACTTTGACAATATCACCCGTATGCAGCCAACCATCCACTAAGGTCTCTGCCGTCTTTTCAGGGCAGTGCCAATAACCTGGCATGACCTGATCGCCGCGCACACAGAGTTCACCCTCACCCCCGACCTGCTGCTCTTCGCCCTGCTCATTGACGACTTTTATTTGGGTACCTGGAATAGGAATACCGGCACTGCCTAACTTTTGAAAGCCTAGGGGGTTCATGGAGACCACCGGCGAGGCTTCGGTCATACCATAGCCCTCACTAATCACACAGCCTGTTGATTTTTGCCAATCTTCGGCCACAGCCTCCATTAAAGCCATGCCGCCAGATAAGGTTATTTGCAGGTTAGAGAAGTCTAAACCACTAAATTTAGGATGCTCCATCAAGGCGACATACAAGGAATTTAGACCAGAGAAAATATTAAACTTAATAGACTTAATGGCACTGATAAAAGCATCAATATTACGCGGATCAGGGATTAGTACGCTATGACCTTTGATGGCGGGAATAATTCCCAGACAAAGCGCAAATGAGTAAATATGATACATAGGCAGGGGTGCAATCACATTAGCGCCATGAAGAGGTTTTTCTAAATTCGATAAAACCGTTAATGCCTGGGCAATATTTGAGAGTATCGATTTATTGGTCAGCATAACGCCTTTAGATGCACCCGTTGTGCCACCCGTATATTGCAGAGTACAGATATCATCGGGTTTAGCCGCGAAGGCCTGAAAGGTACTTCCCCCTTTAAGTATCGAAGAGAAAGGAATCCAGCCACCAGGATTTACCAATGTCCAGCGCCCAGTCAGACGCATTATCAGCGAACCAATAATTCTTTTCGGCGCAGGCAGTAAATCTAAGGCGCGGGTTACAATCACGTGCTCAACAGAGGTTTCTGGCCGTGCTTGACGGACGTTTTCATAAAACTTATCCAACACAATAACTACCTTTACACCGGCATCATTAAATTGATGGATTAGTTCTCGAGTGGAGTACATCGGATTGGTATTAACTACAATAAGGCCAATATGCCACGCGGCATAAGCCAGCGCTGGGTATTGAATAAGATTGGGGAGCTGAATGGCAATACGGTCACCCGCTTTTAGCCCTAGCTGTTTTTGAAAGTAACTGGCAATTCTTCGTGAAAGTTGATCAACTTCGCCATAGCTAAGGGTTTGACCTAGGCAGGTAAAAGCCGGCTTATCTGTGTTTTCTATGACAGTTTTTTTCCAAAACTTTATCAAAGACTCAGCGGGTAGCTGAGGCTGTTCACAGGGTAACCCAACTCGCTGTCTTCCCTCTTTGACGGCTTGTGCTATTAACATCAAAAAAACCCAACTTTTATTATATTATTATTCTAGTACAACTCGACTCGTTGCGCGCGCGCAACAAATGTTCAGTGTTTGAACATTAAAGCACTTTAGTAGCCTTTACCCAAACAAAAAATCTGACCTTTTAGTACTGAGTTATTTTCGGCCCGGTTAGGCTCGAAAATTTATTTTTTACGGCGCGCCAAAAATGGCGATAACAAACCATAGAGCACAATAGAGATAGAGCCCATGGCAAGTATTGGGGCTAAACCACGCTGAAAACCCATCCCCTGATTTTTTAGCATAACACCCTCATAAAGACTCACAAAAAAAGCAGGTGCTAAATAGGGGTTATCTGGGTAGGCAGTTACTGGGGTAAAGAAAAGCACCAAGAAACAAATGACGACAATATGTTTAAGCCATTTTGGGGAAATTTTTCGCACTAATAACCAATAAACAGCAAACAGGCATAGCACCCCAAATGAATAGGCCATCCAACCCCAAAAATAACTTTCAGCACTGTACATAATTAATCAACCCATTGAATAATATGCTGTTCAATATCCTGTTTCTTAACCTCAAGTTCAGAAACGGCAAAATGCCTTACCGACCCCAACACCTGATGAACATCGTCCCTATTACCGGTGACTAGATGATGCCAGTCCGGCAACGGCTTGCCCTCATCAATCAAACGGTATGAGCAGGTATCAGGTAACCATCTTATTGATTTTAGACTATCTGGATCAAGCTTTACACAGTCATCCACAAGGTCTTGGCGGCCCTTGTAGTCTGAGCAGCGGCATTGTTTAAGATCGAGTAATTTACAGGCCACATTGGTGTGGTAAATTTCTTCAGTATCGTAATCTTCAAGCTTGACCAAACAGCATTTACCACAGCCATCACAGAGTGACTCCCACTCATCGCCGTTCATCTCATGCAGCTGTTTAGTTTGCCAGAATTTATCCATAGCCCGCTTACTTAAACCCCGTTTAGTCTTTGGCTAATTGCCATGTGGAGGGTGGTACCTGTAAATAAAAGCCTTTGTTGTGTATTTCTTCGATCACAGTTTCAACATCAACCCTTGCCAGTTTTTGCTTCGAGCGCAAAAGAACTTTCATCACCAGTGAAAGCTCGCCAAAGCTTTCTAACAAAACCTCAGGAACTGCCTTTAAGCCTTGGTCTGCGGGCACATAAAGGTACATTTCGTCCTTCTTAGTACCTTTGTAAATTTCACAGTTGATCATAGGTTCATTTTTATTCATTTAATTTTTTAACTCAGCGTCAATGATGGGTTTCACCCACTGCTTGCGCCAACCCTGAGCAATTCTGTTGGACAGGGCTAATTCACCATTTTCTACGGACCGTAAAATGGCCTCGAGCTCTCGTTTATTGCACAAAAATTCTTGAGGTATATTTTGCTCACTAGCAACGGCGATTAACTTCTGACGAATAGTGGTAAACACATGACCCATCACCTTAGATAGGGGCTGTGGCACTTCATTAGCAGGGATCGGTGGTGCATCATAGGAGTCTTTAACCTGATTAAGTACAGCGTCGCCATAACGTTTAATAGCGACTGGATGCCAGTCTCGAATAGAGTGTAACTGATGTTTATACTCTGGCATCTGTTTTGCAACTTCCATTAAAACCGAATCTTTAGCAATCCTAGATTTGGGTACATTTTTAGTTTTAGCGGTACTCTCGCGCCACAGACATAGCACTTTTAAAGTAACTAGCGACTGGGCATCTAATCGCCAAGCCCCTTTAAATTTAACAAAGAAGTTCTGGTTGCTTTTGCGCTGGGTGACCAAACCAAAAAGGGTTTTTATTTCTTCATCAAACCATGTCATTCTGCCCTGCTCTTCCAGCATCTCAACAAGCATGTCATGCAATGTATGCAGGTGAAGAACATCAATAACCGCGTAGTCTATTTGTCGCTGGGTCAAGGGACGAGCCAACCAATTGGATCTTGTTTCCTGTTTATCTAACTCAATATCTAAAAGTGCTCCGACCAATCGCGCATACCCCATGGAGTAACCCACATTGGCAATACCTGCAGCAATTTGAGTATCAAATATTCCTGTCGGCTGGATATTTAGACTATGGTCTAAAACCTCAAGATCTTCACCACAGGCATGGAAAATTATACGGTTATCTGGCGATTCAATTAGGTCCTTAAGGGCTGAGAATTGATCAATGGCGAGTACGTCAATCAGCCAGCAGTCTTTGCCATCTGAGAGTTGAATAAGTGCTATTTTGGGATAATAGGTATCGGTTCTTATAAACTCGGTATCTAGAGCCAAAAGCTCAGAATCTGCAAGCTGATCACAGAGGTTCTTAAGGTCGTTATTGCTTGCAATCCAGTGGCACATTTATAGGGTCTTTCTGCTTTGTAATGCTAAATTAAGGGTGCCGCCATCAACGTACTCTAATTCACCCCCCATGGGTACACCATAGGCGATTCTACTGACTTCAACACCTAAGGATTTAGCTTTGTCAGCAATAAAATGCGCTGTAGCCTCACCCTCTACCGTGAGGTTAGTGGCTAAAATAAGTTCATTCACCTGATTGGATTGAAGTCGCTCTATTAGCTTATCAATGCCCAACTGCTCAGGACCTATGCCATCAATGGGTGATAGGTGACCGAGTAACACAAAGTACTTACCGCGATAGCCACCCGCCTGCTCAATAGCGAATAGATCGGCAGGACTTTCAACTACACAGAGCTGGGAGTCTGACCGGGAAGGATCACTGCATATATTGCAAAGATCGTGCTCAGTGAGTGTGCGACACTGTTGGCACTTACCCACTTTAGTGGCAGCTTCATTGACTGCTTCAGCCAGCTTAAAAGCGCCCTCTCTATTTTTTTCTAGGAGTTGCAGGGCCATACGCTGGGCTGATTTAACCCCGACACCGGGCAAAATTCGCAGCGCATCGATTAACTGATCAATTGTTTTACCGTACAAGAAATACCCTCAACAAGCCCACCTTAAAGTGGAAACTTGAAACCCGGAGGTAAGTTAATACCGCCTGCTAATGAACCCATGGCATCCTTGCTGTTGGCCTCTACTTTGCGCACCGCATCGTTAACTGCGGCGGCTAATAGATCCTCTAAAAATTCTTTGCTTTCGTCTAGTAATGAGGGGTCGATACTCACACTGCGAACATCATGTCGGCCTGTCATCACTACCTTAACCAGACCAGCGCCTGCCTCACCAGTGACCTCGGCATTGGCGGCCTGGTCTTGCATCGTCTGCATTTTTTCCTGCATTTCCGATGCTTGCTTCATTAATTT
>JAHEHM010000053.1 GCA_024644585.1 Porticoccaceae bacterium
TTGCTATTGGTTAGATAAAATTCACCGGTTATTCTTTGATAGATTATTTCAAATTCGCTATTTGGGAACACCACTAATGAGGGTCTACGGTAATTTGATAGCTCGATCGTCATGGGGCCAAAGTCAAGCTCGCTTATATATTGCGGGTTGGTATTATCAAAAAGCTGTACATAAACGGAATAGGCGTTTTGTTCTTTAATTGTAGTTTCAGCATCACCCATGGGAAACAGCGAAACCACTGCCGTCACATCATCGGGTATCACTGCGTTAGAAGTTGTACCAGTTGACTGAATTGTTTGCTGGGGCAGCCCTACCGACAACCAAGCTTGCTGTGTAGCATTATATTCAGCCGAATCCTCACCATAAAGCTCCGTCGCTAACGCCATCATGTTTTCGGCGGCTTCATTAAAAACAGAGTTACCACTCAGTGAAAGAAGAGTTTTAAAGGCTAAGTCAGCTGTTTTGGTTTTACCAATTGATGTGCCAATATTTTCATCTGTTAGGCCCTCCGCCAACAGATACATGGCTCGGTTAGGTATACCACTGTTAACATGCACACCACCCCAGTCCCCCTGAGAGGTATTTGGTAAATAGGCATAGTTATCAAAATGAAAAGGCTGAGAGGCAAAGCCCGCAGCGGGGTTTGCCATGTTACGTAGTGGCAGACCTGAGGGGCTCAGCAAATCCTCGCCAATCAACCAGTCATCACCATCAACCATAGAACCAAAGAAATCCGCAAATGACTCATCCAGTGCCCCTGACTGGTATCGATACTGCAAAGCACTGGTTGAACTCACCACACCATGGGTGATTTCATGGGCCATAACATCAGCACTAGCAGCTAAACTTAAGCCTTGCTGCGCAATAACACCCTCACCAATACCCAATACGATTTGCTGTGAACCAGAATTCCAATAAGCATTTTCCATATTTTCATCAACTGTAATATAGAGCTTACTACCCGCACTGTTGACCGCGTTATAACTATGATTATCACTGTAATAATCCACGGTTTGTTTCGCATAATTTAGCGCCGAAACTGCACTTGCAGGCCATCCTGAATCGGGTGACAGGGAAGAAATTGGGTTACTTGGATCAGTGGCCGAATAGACTTCGGTACTGTAATTTAAGGGGAAGCGGGTATCTATCATATGGTAAAGAGAACCCACCTGCTCCACTTGAAAATTCACCACATCGCCATTCAGGTCTTCGCCAGAGCCTTGCACCGATAAATCACAGATTAATGAAATAACTGAAACAACCTTGCTCGTATCAGCAGAAATAATAATATCGAATGCTTTATTCTTTACTAAAACATGAGGCAACTTATAGCTGTAAATATCACGATTTCCGACTCTCGATATACCAAGCTCACCCCAATCAGCAATCACAACATCCAAAGTTGTTTTAGAAAAATAGCGAGCAATTGAAGATCGAATTTTAGATTGATCAGGCACGTATTGTTTTGGCGCACTTAGACTAGGCGCATAAAAGTTACCGGTAATAGCGAATATCTTATTGGCCTTGGTACTAATGCTTAGCTCATGGTCCCAAGCAGGCAAACCATAAAAGCTTTTCGATAACTTAGTGGCGCAGATATCATCCGAGCAGGTGGCCTTTGATTTTAAGACATCACCGCTATCACCAATGCCAAATAAATTAGGATAGGACAGTGTGATTTCTTCAATTTTCGTTGCTAGCTCAGTGGGCACGTTATGATCCACCCCAGATAAAGCAATTGCATCATAAATAGCTCTGACCCGACCTACTGCATCGAACTTCAAGTCACTTTCAGCACTAGCATTAAACTCCTGCTTTAGTAATTTTAATTCTTGCTGTTTATTTGCAGGTAATTCTGCTTGGCCTGCGCCTGATGTGCGACTCTGACGAATTGTATTAGCTATTTTTTCTAATTTTTCTTGATTAAGCGCAGCACCCGAATTTACCGATCCATTGCCAACGAGTGCTTTGGTATTTGTCTTTTTTACAACCGAGGCATTCTGTTTATCATTTTCAAACAGGGTATTTAGATTGACGCCGGGCAAAGGATTACCCGCTGGCTCATCTACGAAAAGACGAACACCAAAAAGCTTTGATATAAAAAACATTGATACCAAAATTGCTGGTAACAGTACGGCACATAATAACAGCCGATTTTTATTATTATTCACTCAGATTACTCCCAAACTGAGTATTTATACGTAACTTATCAAACAATATATGACAGTACGCCAAACAATGGAATACGCTTTACAGGAATTCGCACATGCCGCCTAACAGAGCCACTAGGAAATGAACAAAAATATTTTTTACACAGCGCTCATTATGTTTTGCTTTTCTTCGGCGAATGCAGAAACAAACCGTCAATTTGAGCCGGCACCCAAAGATGAAAATGGTCGCTATACCAACCAGGATCCAAGTTGGTCAAAAGGCTCCACTAGGATAAACATCGGGTTTTTACTACGACGATTTGGCACGGTTTTACGCAACTATCAGGGGTTACCAAAACATGTTGCCAACAATGGCGAATGGCTTCGTGCTAATCGTCAAAAGTCCACAGTCACCTGGGTGGGTCACTCAACACTGTTAGTACAAATTGATGGTGTTAACTTTTTAACCGACCCTATGTGGTCAAAAACTGCCAGCCCTATTCCCCCCATTGGCCCTAGCCGATTGGTGAAACTCGGCCTGACTATTGAAGATTTGCCCCCTATCGACTTCGTGGTTATTTCCCATAATCACTATGACCATATGGATGTTCCCACATTAAAGAAACTCTATACCATTAACCCAAATACCATATTTTTTGTGCCTATGGATAACGCAAATCTTCTTCGTAAAAATGGCATCAATAATATCCAAGAGATGGACTGGGGAGAAAGCATAGAATTTAATAATCTGGTAATTCATTGCCTACCTAGCCAACATTGGAGCAAACGTAGCCTGACTGATACCAATAAATCTGGGTGGGCGTCATGGGCCATTATGTCAGCTAACAAGCGTTTTTACTTTGCCGGTGATAGCGGATATTTCGACGGTTTTAAAAAGATTGGCGAAGCTTTAGGGCCCTTTGATTTAGCCGCAATGCCTATAGGGGCCTATAAACCCCAGACCATGATGCAATCCTCACATATGGACCCCGAGCAGGCGGTGCTGGCAACTCTCGATATTCAGGCCTCAAAAGCCGTAGCCATTCATTTTGGAACCTTTGATCTAGCGGATGAGCCTATCAACGAACCACCCCAGCGATTTAAACAGGCGGCGCAAGAACAGTTGGGCCAAAAAAATAGCTGGGTATTAGCTATTGGCGAGACCCGAGAATTTTAAAATTAACTTTTGGGACATTATTGAATACAATAGGATCATTAATTAAAAAAATAATCACAATGAAGCTGCCCATGAAAATTTCAACATTTCTTCTTATTGTTCTCAGTATCAATTTGGTTGCCTGCTTAGGTGATAAAGTGCCAGAAACTCCAGAAACTCCAGAAACTCCAGAAACTCCAGAAACTCCAGTTTATGATGGAGCGGTCGGCAGTGCTGTTGAGGGCTGTGATAAACCCCTAGCAAGTTATAACAACTTCCAACAAGTTTATAATGACTGCATTACATGGAATGGAAATAAGGCCTCATTAACAGTCAAATATAGGTCAGATGATGCTACTACACCCGGAATAGGCTTGAGAGTTCACTATAATAGCTCTCAGCTAAGCTTTTCTGAGGTTGTAGCAAAATTTGAGACAGATTTAATCGCAGAAAGCGTCTCTCCAGACAGTGATAATGAAGATAACGATCAGTCGACAGACATGGTTATCCTACTTGGCTGGGCATCATTGACTGGCATCTGGCCTGGCGAGGAGGAAGCCAACCTTGCCACGATAGAATTC
>JAHEHM010000028.1:0-13313 GCA_024644585.1 Porticoccaceae bacterium
TATTAAGCAATTTGCGGCGCAACGATATTATCGAAAGAGTGCGCGCTTCCTGCATAGAGGGCCGACAAGCCTATTGGGTATGTACGCTGATTGAAGAATCCGATGTGCTTGAAGCTCAGGCGGCAGAGGTGACTGCCAGCGAATTACAGCTGATGCTGCCAGAACTCTCTATTGGCCTCGTGCACGGACGCTTAAAGCCGCGTGAAAAGTTAGAAATCATGGGTGCCTTTAAGGCAGGAGAAATCAATCTACTGGTGGCCACCACCGTGATTGAAGTGGGCGTTGACGTGCCGAACGCAAGCCTGATGATTATTGAAAATGCCGAACGTCTAGGTCTATCACAGCTCCATCAGCTAAGAGGTAGGGTCGGGCGAGGCTCGGCACAAAGTCACTGTGTTTTACTATACAGCTCACCCCTTTCTGCCAATGGCAGTGAGCGCTTAAAAACCATGCGCCAAACCAATGACGGCTTTGCTATCGCCGAAAAAGATTTAGAATTAAGAGGCCCCGGCGAGCTACTGGGTACACGCCAAACTGGGGATATGCAGCTACAAATTGCCGATCTTCAACGAGATGCACACCTATTACCGCAAATTAAACAGGCAGCGGATATTCTGATATCTCAGCATCCCGACAAGGTAACGCAAATCATCAATCGTTGGCTGGGCAATAATCAACATTACGCGCAAGCATAGGCTAAACCAAGCGAAGAATTCAGCCTGCCTGAACCATACTGATCCGTCATTTTCTCCAATCCCAAAGGCACTATCTTAGCCGCATTTCCCGCAGTTCCAAACGCCTCATAACGCGCCACTGCAATATCTTTCATAGCGACTATGGTTTCTTTTAGATAGGCGCGGGGATCAAATGCGGTTGGGTTTGTGGCTAAGAATTGGCGAATTATTCCCGTAGACGCCAAACGTAAATCCGTATCTATATTAATCTTGCGCACCCCATGCTTAATTCCCTCACAAATCTGCTCAACAGGGACACCGTAGGTTTCAGGAATCTCACCCCCATGTTGATTAATAACGGTCAACCATTCTTGAGGCACTGAAGAAGAGCCATGCATCACTAAATGTGTATTGGGGATTTTTTGGTGTATTTGCTTGATGCGATCAATTGCCAAAATGTCCCCTGTAGGCGGGCGACTAAATTTGTAGGCGCCATGGGAAGTACCACAGGCAATCGCCAGTGCATCAACCCCTGTTTTGCTGACAAAATCCGCAGCTTCTTCGGGGTCCGTTAGCATCTGCTCCTGACTGAGCACACAGTCTGCCCCCACACCGTCTTCTTCGCCTGCTTGACCAGTTTCTAATGAACCCAAACAGCCCAGCTCGCCTTCAACTGACACTCCGCAAGCATGGGCCATATCAACTGTCTGACGGGTAACATCCACATTGTAGTCATAGCTTGAGGGAGTTTTACCATCTTCCATCAGCGAGCCATCCATCATCACCGAGCTAAATCCCAGCTGAATAGAACGCTGACAGACTGCAGGGCTAGTACCGTGGTCTTGATGCATGCAAACAGGAATATGCGGCCATTCTTCAATAGCAGCTTGAATTAGATGACGGAGAAACGGTGCGCCGGCATATTTGCGTGCACCGGCCGAGGCCTGAACAATCACCGGACTCTGCGTCTGATCAGCCGCGAGCATGATTGCCCGCATCTGCTCTAGATTATTAACATTAAATGCTGGAACGCCGTAGTTATTGTCTGCGGCATGGTCCAACAGCTGTCTCATTGTGATCAGTGACATGGCCTCTTTCCTTGTAGGTTAATTGCATTCCTTGCAATCCAGTTTTTATCTCATATTAGTCACTGGATGCTCGTGTTTTGAGCAGGGCTACGGCAGGTAATTCTTTACCTTCCACATATTCTAAAAATGCACCCCCACCAGTAGAAATATAGGATACTTGGTCGGCTATTTCATACTTATCGACTGCCGCCAAAGTATCTCCGCCACCAGCAATTGAAAACCCAGCACTTTCTGCAATGGCCAGGGACAGGGTTTTGGTACCCTCAGCAAACTGATCAAATTCAAATACGCCCACTGGGCCGTTCCAAATAATTGTGCCTAGGGTTTTAATTATTTCAGCTAGCTGGCCTGAGGACTTGGGCCCAATATCAAAAATCATGTCATCAGACTCGACATCTTCCACCGCAATCACTCGCGCTTCGGCAGTTTCAGAAAACTCTTTACCCACCACCACATCGGTTGGCAGAGGAATATTAACCTTGCTCATTAACGCCTTAGCCGCAGGAATAAGATCCGGCTCATACAGTGACTTGCCCACAGGATAACCCGCTGCCGCCAAGAAGGTATTGGCAATGCCGCCGCCCACAATAAGCTGGTCTACTTTGTCAGCAAGCGTTTCCAGAACCATTAGCTTGGTGGAAACTTTAGATCCACCAACGATCGCCCCTACAGGTTCAGCTGGTGTAGCCAAGGCTGTTTCCAAGGCATTAAGCTCGTTAGCTAACAGTGGCCCAGCACAGGCAACGGGAGCAAATATAGCCACCCCATGAGTTGATGCTTGGGCGCGGTGAGCCGTACCAAAGGCATCCATCACATAGATATCACAGAGCTTGGCATAGGCCTGAGACAAAGCGTCATCATTGGCTTTTTCACCTTTGTTAAAGCGCACATTTTCCAGAAGGGCAATTTGCCCTTTCGGCACATCAAAGCCATTAGACCAGTCAGTGATTAACTGTACCTCGACGCCTAATTTACTGCTCAAATCGTTAGCCACTGGCTGAAGACTGTATTGTGCCTCAAACTGTCCCTCTGTAGGACGACCCAAATGAGACATCAAAATAACCTCGGCCCCCTGATCAATTGCCATCTTAATGGTGGGTAAGGCGGCTCTAATACGCGCATCACTGGTTACCACACCTTCTTTAATGGGCACATTAAGATCTTCACGAATTAAGACGCGTTTTTGGTTTAGGTCTAATTCGGTCATTTGTTTGATGTTCATTTTTTTCCTTGTTTTCAGTTAGGGTTTAAAAATTATTGTGGTACCGGCCAGCTGCGAAGCACATCTAGCATTCGATTGGCATAGCCCCATTCGTTATCAAACCAGATTAACACTTTAATTAATTTTTGCTGGCTGACTCGGGTTTGGCTGGCGTCGACAATGCCACTTCTAGGGTCATGATTGAAGTCACAGGATGCTAAGGGCTCTTCTGTGTAACCCAAAACACCGGCTAACGAACCCTTGGCTTCGCTCGCTAAAACCGCATTTACCTGATCCGTATCAACAGTCTGATTAACCATTATTGATAAATCGATTGCTGAAACATTAATAGTTGGCACTCGCATGGCCTGAGCCTGAAATCGCCCTGCTAAGTTAGGCATTAATCGATCGATACCCAGAGCTAGACCCGTATCAACCGGAATAATCGAGTTCATTGCTGCGCGAGTTTTGCGTAAATCCGTATGATGGTACGCATCTAGGACAGGTTGATCATTCATTGCTGAGTGAATGGTGGTGATTACTCCGCCCTCCACTGAGAAGTGCTGATTTAACACCTGAATAACTGGAATAACACAGTTGGTGGAGCAAGATGCACCAGAAATTATTTTTTCGGTGCCTGTGAGTTCTGAATGGTTAAATCCATAGACAATTGTGGCATCAACATCTGACTCAGCGGGCTGGGAAAAAAGGACTCTTTTTGCTCCGCATTGAAGATGCTGCTCAGCGGTAAGCCTGTCGCTAAAACTACCACTACATTCCAAAACCACATCGACATCTAATTCCGCCCAGGGCAATGCGCTGAGATTTTCTTGATGCACAATTTGAATATGGTCGCCACACACAGAAAGCTTCTGGTCTTCACAGGTAACTTCACCCTTAAAACGACCATGAGTTGAATCATAGCGTGTTAAATGGGCAATAGTTTTGCTGTCGGCGGGCTCATTAATGGCCACAATTTTAACCTGACTCTGTAGCTCAGATTCATAGACCGCCCTCAGTACTGAGCGGCCTATACGCCCATAGCCATTGATGGCTACGCGAATCATTAGCCTAGGCTCTCAATAACCTTAGACACAACATTTTCAACGGTAAAACCAAACTCTTTCATTAGTACATTCCCCGGTGCTGACTCGCCAAAACTAGTCATGCCAACAACACGTCCGTCTAAGCCAACAAATTTATGCCAGTAATCTGCATGCAAGGCCTCAACCGCTACTCGCGCTCTAATTGCTTTTGGCAATACAGATTCTTGATAGGCTGTGTCTTGTTCACAGAATATTTCTGCACAGGGCATGGATACCACATTAACGGCTATGCCTTTATCAGCTAGCTGCTCCGCGGCACTCATTGCTAGCTCAACCTCTGAACCGGTAGCAATCAAAATTGCCTGTGCATCGGGAGTTTTACGCAACGTATAGCCACCTCGGCCTACATTACTCAATTGCTCATCTGAGCGCGCCATGGGCGCTAGGCCCTGACGACTAAATACTAGTGCGCTTGGTCCGTCATTGCGCTCAATGGCACTTTTCCAGCTAACCGCCGATTCAACCGTATCACAGGGACGCCAGGTATGAAGATTTGGCGTAGCGCGCAGGGCGCTCAATTGCTCAACGGGCTGGTGAGTTGGGCCATCTTCGCCTAGACCAATCGAATCATGGGTGTAAACAAAGATGCTTTGTTGCTTCATTAGCGCAGCCATACGAACTGCATTGCGCGCATATTCCATAAACATTAGGAAGGTAGCGCCATAGTTAACAAACCCACCATGAAGCGCAATACCATTCATAATGGCACTCATGCCAAATTCACGAACGCCGTAATAAAGGTAGTTGCCATTAGCATTGTCACCACTAATATCTTTGCACCCTGACCAAATTGTCAGGTTAGATCCTGCCAAATCAGCAGAACCCCCGAGCAATTCAGGAAGAAGTGGGCCAAACTCATTGAGACAGTTTTGAGAGGCCTTCCGTGAAGCCACCTTTTCCATTTTATCTTGGCACTCACGGATATAAGCATCGGCTTTTTCACTGAAATCTGCGGGTAACTCACCGCTAGTTCGGCGGGCAAACTCTTCTGCTAATTCAGGATATTCTGACTGATAGGCTGCAAACTGCTCGTTCCAAGCAGACTGCTCAGCTTGGCCTTTAGCGACCCCATTCCACTCGGAATAATATTCGTCAGGGATTTCAAATGCATCGTATTTCCAACCTAACTGCTCACGAGTTAGGGCAATCTCGTCTGCGCCCAAAGGTGCACCATGACAGTCTTCTTTGCCCTGCTTGTTAGGTGAACCAAAGCCAATCACAGTTCTACAGCAAATCAGCGTCGGCTTATCCGAGGCTTGCGCCTGTTTAATAGCCGCATCAATAGCCTCAGAATCATGACCATCAATAGCCGGAATTACCTGCCAGCCGTAGGATTCAAAACGCGCCGGAGTATCATCAGTAAACCAGCCGCCATCGCCATCAACACCGGCAACATCGCCATCAATAGAGATGCCATTGTCATCATAAAATGCGATTAGCTTACCTAGCTTTAATGTGCCCGCTAATGAACAGACCTCGTGGGAGATACCTTCCATCAAACAGCCGTCACCCAAAAATGTGTAGGTATGGTGGTCAACCAAATCATGACCGGGCTTATTAAACTGTGCGGCCAATATTTTTTCGGCCAGCGCCATGCCCACGGCATTACTGATGCCCTGACCCAATGGCCCTGTAGTAGTTTCAACACCCGGCGCATAACCGTATTCAGGGTGGCCTGGTGTTTTAGAATGCAATTGGCGGAAATTTTTTATTTCTTCGATCGGTAAATCATAGCCCGAAAGATGCAACAGCGAGTAAAGCAACATGGAGCCATGGCCGTTAGATAGCACAAAGCGGTCTCTGTTGACCCATTCTGGATCGGCAGGATTATGTTTTAAATAATCTCTCCACAGTACTTCGGCAATATCTGCCATACCCATTGGGGCACCCGGATGACCACTATTAGCCTGTTGAACAGCATCCATACTAAGGGCACGAATAGCATTTGCGAGGTCTCGACGTGAGGCCATGAATTTCACTCCTGAAACGGAAAATTTGGTAGAGGTATTGTCTCCTAGTCAGCCGTTTCAGTAAACCAGAAATCATTATTTAAACCTATGAATTTGCAAAAAATTTAGCCAATGGTAGGCACATCAAAATATTTTTATATAAAAATATTTTGATGGAACAAAGCCGGTATGCTAAAATTGGAAAATATGTCCGCAAATACTCAAGTTACTAGCACCTATGATCAAACTGCCCCGCAAGCAGTTGGCGCCATCGGCATCCTTTGTAAGGCCGCGGGTGACCCTTTGCGTATCCAAATTCTCAAGGTGCTTCAGCAAAATGCCTATGGGGTACTAGAGCTTTGTCAGATATTTGATATTCGCCAATCCGCGATGAGTCATCATCTAAAAATACTGTCTAATGCTGGCTTAGTCGCCTCACGGCGCGAAGGTACAACCATTTTTTATCGCCGCAACCCACTCAACCCAGATATTGACCTACAGTCTGTTCAAAAAGCTTTATTTCAAGCGATAGACAAGGCATCTGTGGACGCTGAGGTTGCAGAGCGATTAACTGACATCAATCTAGAACGCGCTAATGCTTCGGTAGAATTTTTTAATCGCAACGTGTCCCTGTTTGAAAAAAATCAGGATCTTATTGCTAGCTGGTCAGACTATGGCGATAGCGTAGAAAGCCTTTTAGATAGCTCCGTAGAGTCTACAAAAACGGCGCTAGAAATTGGTCCGGGTTATGGCCAGTTTCTTAAAAAACTTTCCGCGGTCTTTGATCAGGTGATTGCACTTGATAATAGCGCCGAAATGTTAGAGCAGTGTGAACAGCGCAGTAAAAAACAGGAACTCACTAATATTCGCTTTCAGCATGGCGATACCTTTGCCGCTATCGACAAAGGTATCACAAGTGATTTTGTTTCATTGAATATGGTGCTTCACCACAACCCTACGCCGGGCGATATTATTAAGCACTGCGCCGAATTGCTTAACGACAACGGCGTTTTGCTAATTACTGACCTCTGCGCCCATGATCAAGACTGGGTTAAGCAATCCTGTGGTGATCTTTGGCTGGGCTTTGATCCACAGGAAATCACTGACTGGGCCAAGCGCGCTCAGTTAGCCGAGGGAAATAGTTTATTCCTCACCCAGCGCAATGGATTTCGAATTCAGGTGCGCCAATTTAAAAAAACTCCACATATAGAGATTTAATCAAGGATTTTTAATGTCTACTTATAATGTATTTACCTCAGAATCAGTATCTGAAGGCCATCCAGACAAAATGGCGGATCAAATTTCTGATGCTGTTCTAGATGCCATCATTGCCGATGACCCCCATTCACGGGTTGCCGTGGAAACCATGGTCAAAACCGGCATGGCGATTATTGCCGGTGAAGTACGCACTAAAACCTACGTGGATTTAGAGCAAATTGTTCGCGACGTGATCACTGATATTGGCTATGACCATTCAGATAAAGGCTTTGACGGTAATTCCTGTGCGGTGATCAATGCTATTGGTAAACAATCATCGGATATTGCACAGGGTGTTGATGAAGCTGAAGATAAAGATATAGGCGCGGGTGATCAGGGCTTAATGTTTGGTTATGCCAGCAATGAAACTGAGGTGCTTATGCCGGCACCCATTTTCTATTCTCATCGTTTAGTCGAACGTCAGGCTCAGTTAAGAAAGAGCGGTGCACTGCCATGGCTTCGCCCAGATGCCAAAAGCCAAGTCACATTAAGATATGATCAGGGTGTTCCCGTTGCCGTCGATGCCGTTGTTTTATCGACTCAGCACTCACCGGATATCTCGCAAAAAGATTTACAGGCCGCCGTTCGCAGTGAAATAGTCGACCATGTACTACCTGCAGAATGGTTACATGAGGGTACTCAATACCACATCAACCCAACCGGTAACTTTGAAATCGGTGGGCCAATGGGTGACTGTGGTCTAACGGGGCGAAAAATCATTGTCGATACCTACGGCGGCATGGCACACCATGGTGGCGGTGCTTTTTCTGGCAAGGATCCCACTAAAGTAGACCGGTCAGCAGCTTATGCTGGGCGCTATGTGGCGAAGAATATTGTTGCAGCGGGCTTAGCTGACCGCTGTGAAATTCAAATCTCCTATGCCATCGGTGTATCAGAGCCTACTTCTATTAGTATCAATACTTTTGGTACGGGAAAGCTGTCTGATGAAAAAATTGTAGAACTCGTTCGCGAACAATTTGATTTGCGCCCGAGAGGATTAATCGAGATGCTCGATCTACGCAAGCCAATCTACCGTAAAACTGCCTCTTATGGGCATTTTGGCCGCACTGAATCAAGCTTCACATGGGAAAAAACTGATCGAGCAGCGGCGCTTAAAAAAGCACTGTAGCTAATAGACACATTAAAGGTAACCAATATGACCGTATTAAAGTCCGTAAAAAATAGCGCGCCATTCACAGATTATAAAGTGGCCGACATCAATTTAGCCGAGTGGGGTAGAAAAGAAATCTCCATTGCTGAATCAGAAATGCCTGCACTGATGGCACTTCGCAGCAAATACCATGCTGAGCAACCGCTGGCTGGCGCAAGAATTTTGGGCTGTATCCATATGACCATCCAAACCGCAGTACTTATCGAGACCCTAGAGTCTCTAGGTGCAGAGGTTCGCTGGACTTCTTGTAACATTTTCTCAACGCAAGATCACGCTGCAGCGGCTATTGCAGCCAATGGCACACCGGTATTTGCCTGGAAGGGTGAAACTGAAGAAGAATATGACTGGTGCTTAGAACAGCAGGTATTAAAAGATGGTGAGCCATGGAATGCCAATATGATTCTCGATGATGGTGGTGACCTGACTTCGCTTTTACATCAGAAATATCCTCAAGTATTAGAGCATGTGCACGGGGTGACTGAGGAAACCACTACAGGTGTTCACCGTCTTTATGAAATGCTTGAAGCAGGCGAACTAAAAGTACCGGCCATCAATGTTAATGACTCAGTAACCAAGTCAAAAAATGACAATAAATACGGCTGTCGTCACAGCTTGAATGATGCGATTAAACGCGCCACTGACCACCTATTATCAGGCAAGAAAGCACTGGTTATTGGTTATGGTGATGTGGGTAAGGGCTCCGCTCAATCACTTCGTCAAGAAGGCATGATTGTTAAGGTAACTGAAGTGGATCCAATCTGTGCCATGCAGGCCTGTATGGATGGCTTCGAAGTGGTCTCAACTTACAATGAAGGCGATTTCAACCAGGGCGTGAACAAAGAGTTACTCGCTACTACCGATCTTTTGGTAACCACAACCGGTAACTACAACGTATGTGATTCTAGCGTGCTTGCTGCTATTAAAAGCGGCTGTGTAGTCTGTAACATTGGTCACTTTGATAACGAAATTGATACCGCTTATATGCGTGACACCTGGCACTGGGAAGAAATCAAACCTCAGGTACACAAAGTTTACCGCGATCAAGAAAGTAATGATCACCTTCTACTGTTAGCCGAGGGTCGCCTAGTTAATTTGGGTAATGCAACAGGGCACCCAAGTCGAATTATGGATGGCTCGTTTGCCAATCAGGTCTTAGCGCAAATTGAACTCTATGGTCGCGGCTTTGCCAATCAAGATAAGGCGACTCAGGCTGAATTGCTGGGCGTTGAAGTGTTGCCAAAACATCTTGATGAAGAAGTTGCTGCCCATATGGTGAGTGGTTTTGGCGGTGTAATCACCAAGCTAACTCAGGCACAGGCGGACTACATCAATGTTACCGTTGATGGCCCATTCAAAAATGATAGCTACAAATACTAAATAAAACGGATTTTTTATGGCTACACAACCACATATTAGCTTTGAGTTTTTTGCGGCCAAAACTGAACAGGGGCGGCAAAAGCTGCAACTCACCTGTGAAAAACTCAATCGCTATAACCCAGAATTTTTCTCGGTCACCTATGGTGCGGGAGGATCTACCCGTGATACCACCAAACAGCTGGTTTTAGATCTTCAGCAACAGGGCTATCAAGCGGCACCACACCTGTCTTTTGGTGGTGACAGTCAAGAAACGGTTCTTGGGTTAATCAATGAATACCAGCAGGCGGGCATTTCAAACCTAGTGGCACTGCGTGGCGACCTGCCCTCGGGCATTGGTGGCACCACCCAGCTAGTACATGCTAATGAATTAGTGGCACTGATTCGGGAAAAAACTGGCGATCACTTTGATATCAATGTCGCCGCCTACCCAGAAATTCACCCTGAAGCCGAAAGCTACAGTAAAGACATTTACTGGTTAGGCGAAAAGTTTAAGGCCGGAGCTAACCGCGCGATTACCCAGTATTTTTATAATCCTGATGCCTATTTTCAGTTTGTCGAAAACTGCCAGAAAGCCGGCATCGACAAGCCCATAGTCCCCGGGATTATGCCTCTAACTAACTTCCAGAACCTTCTTAGATTCTCTGAAAACTGCGGTGCAGAAATTCCACGCTGGTTGCAGTGGCAACTGAAAGAGCGCAAAGATAATCAAGAAGATTTAATTAACTATGGTATCGAAATTGTCTCTAAATTATGTGAAACGCTGATGGCTGGCGGGGCACCGGGGCTACATTTTTATACCATGAATCAGTGGCAAATTTCCGATAAGCTCTGCCAAAATATCGGGCTGGAAAGCAACAGCTAAGCTATGCGTATTCCCAGAGTTTATTCTCCGCAAACTATGGCCATTGGCGACTGCATTGAGCTTGAAGCCGGTGCGGCACGGCATTTGACCTCAGCATTGCGAATGAGCTCTGGTCAGCTTATTACCCTGTTTAATGGTCAGGGGGGCGAATATGTTGCAGAGCTAGTCGAGGCCAAAAAGGGCAAGGCCACAGCTCGTATCATGGAATTTAATCAGGCCGATCGCGAATCATCACTGTCTATTCACTTGGCTATTGGTATTTCTCGTGGTGAACGCATGGATTGGATTATGCAAAAAGCCACTGAGCTTGGCGTGAGTGAAATCACTCCCCTGTTTACCGAACGCTGTGAAGTCAAACTCAGCGGTGATCGACTCGACAAGAAGGTGGGTCACTGGCAACAGGTGGCTATTAGCGCCTGTGAACAGAGTCAGCGCAACCGAGTGCCGCAAATCAATAAGCCCTTAAAACTAGACCAGTGGCAAACCCACTGTGATAGTTCACTTAAACTGGTACTTCACCATCGCACTGAATCACGTCTTGCCGATATGCCTCAGCCCAGCGGGCAGATCGCCTTGTTAGTTGGCCCCGAGGGTGGTCTTAGCGAACGTGAAATTGAACAGGCTATAGCCCAAGATTTCCAAGCGCTTGCGTTGGGTCCAAGAGTACTGCGAACCGAAACTGCGCCCTTAGCGGCAATCTCTATACTGCAATCCCTTTGGGGAGACATGGGCTAGTGACAAACAGACTAGGTAATACAGATGCTAATTTTCTAGCACCAATTATTGCCCTGTTTTTACTGATTTCCCCCTCGACTCAAGCCAAAGATGCCAGCCAAGCGCTAGGCACCATTTACTGCGATGGCGGTATTCGTGGCATAGCCACGCATATTCAATCACCCCAAGGGGTTGACCCTAATCAATCGGTTATTGTGACTGCCGCGCATGTAATTTATAACCCTCAAGCGGATCAGCTATTTAATCAATGCCATTATCGACCGCAGAATAAGCGACTTAGCGGTATTGGCTTTGAAACCCTCTCTTCTCATAGCTACTCAGTAAACAATAAGGATAAAATTGCGCAAGCCGAAAGCGATCTTGTTTTTATACAACTCAAAAAAAGAGCCCAACAACCTAGGCTTAAGCTAGCGCAGGATTTTTCTAATGCAGAGTCAGAGTTTTCTTTGATAAGTCCTGATTTAGACGGTTTTAAACAGACTAGATGTAACAAAATTAACCACCCCCACCTCAATAGCGACAAATTACTGCTACACGATTGCCCTGTCCAACAGGGTAGCTCGGGAAGTCCTTTATTAAACGCAAGCGGAGATGTTATCGCCATACATGGCGGAAGATTTACTATTCAGACAGCAAAGAATGGCGAGGAAAATACTCAATGGATTGGGCAGGCGAGGCGCATTCATTCAAAGATTGTTTTTAGTTTAGATCTTTAAGCACCAATGGTATTAGTCGCTTGCAAGGACGCTAAAACATCACTTATTGACTCTAATTACCGCCGTTGATGCCAATTTGTCATGCCAACCCTGCTTTCGCTTATCGAAGGCTACCCAGAGTATCCCTAAAAGCAAACAGAGTATAGAGGGCAAGTAACCGAAGTATCTGATTATCGCCTGGCGAAAACTAATAGGCCCTGATGTTTTGATATCAACAACTTTCAGCCGCAACAACATCTTGCCGGGTGTTGCAGAAAAGCGCACCCACAACCAAATTACAAGTATTACTGGAGCTACAAACTCTATAAGAAAATGCCACGGACCTAAATAAAAGCTGTCATTGTTTTTATACTTATCAAAACCATAAATCATAGATACTGGCATAACGGTCAACAAAACAATCAAAATATTATCAATTACTGTGGCGCAAAATCTTAACCAAAAGCCCGCATAAACAAAATTATTTTCAGCATCTTCCATGACACTTTTCCCCAACTCATGTATTAAGCGTGAATAAAGTAACTATAGACCAGTTAAAAGTGCCTGTCGGTTCTAACTTTGTTTATTACATATCTGAAAAAGGGTTTTCCAAATCAAAAGCGACCTCTTGAGCATAACCAGGAATGCTAATACCCTCTTTTGTAATCTCAACTTTATCTTCGTCAACTAAGGCTTCACCAAAACGATAAACAACATCTAATTCAGCCGCATCGGCGCGATTTGCATAGGCTTCGGCGTTATTTCTCGTGGTCTCGCGCTTGGCAAAGTAGGCTTCAAGCTGATCACCATAACGTGCTGCCATCATTTTTTCTGCTTGCTGGGGAGACAGCACAACGGCGGTTGCGTTATTGCCGCCAAAACCCTTCGAGTTAATAAAGGCGACATGCATATTCTTTTCACTGGTATTCATGTCTTGTAGTGGGAACACTGTGTGTTTTTGATTCACATCATCAGCCACTTTAGTAATGGTTTTTATGCCAGGAATAATTTGATACTTAAAAGTTCCCAATGCTGACATCAGCTGATCGCCACTGGCCGTCGAAATGGTATGGCCTACATAGGATTTAACTGCAGTCACCGGCCAGTCATTAATATCAAAGGCTTCGGCTACGCGGTTAATTAAATTAGATTCGGTGGTGCGGTTCGCTGGCGTACTAGAACCATGAGCATGCACAAA
>JAHEHM010000028.1:13413-16923 GCA_024644585.1 Porticoccaceae bacterium
GTGCGGCCACCTTTTTGGCGCGCCTGAAAAAGACCACCAAAACCTTCTTCGCTCATTTGGCTAAAACCACTGGAGGAGTAAACACCTATCTGATCTGGCTTAACAGCATCGGCAATGGTCTGCCATTCTACGCCTACGGAATGCAGCGCATCACTAGCGCCCATTAATGCCATTTGTAATGTGCGAGGATGAAAGCGCGCATTGTAATGATCTGCAGGGTCAAAACCCTCGGGCAGTTCCCCCGCAGCTTTTGCCGCCAACTCATAGTCAGAACCCACTAATAGATCGCTGTCTTCGCTTAACTTAACTTCAAAGGTGCCGTCCTGTAGATCGGTTAACTGCCAATGCTTGGGCGTCACTGTGGGTAAGTCGCGCTTAGCAATAGTAAATACTGGCTGTGACTCTGCGCTTGCACTGAGACTTACTTTTTTATTGCCAGAAACTGCACTGGGATCAAAGGAAGTAATTTTTCTAACAAGGGTGCCACTTAATACGGTATTGCGAAATTCTTGATTAACCTGAGTCGCCTCGAGCATTTGGCCATCTGAGGTTTCATACCCCTGCCCTGAAGCCTTAACTAGCCCCATCAAACAGGCAAGACTGACGACCGTTTGCTGTTGCTGACTTTCAGGTAGTGATTCAAGAATCATGCGGCGAAACGCCTGATGTGATGAACTGCGTCCGGCCGCATTGTAGCCGCCGTAACCAACAATAAGTGGTAGTGAAACTGACATTCCCTCTTCCCTTTATAAATTAAACTTATAGTCTAAGTGTAATCGCATTTTTCACTTATATATTTAATATTTAAGCCATATTCATTAATTTTTAAGACTTTTATGGTATATTTATGGTATGAATTTCAATCTCACCCTTTTACTTTGCGACAATATGCTGGTTTCTAGCACTACGCTAGCAGTGGAAATTTTCAAATTTGCGCAAACGGCGGCCCTTGCTAATCGCGATGACATGAAGGAAGTTCAGATTCGCTGGCTTAGCCCAAATGGGAAACCCGTTAAAACCTCTGCGGGCTTCGAGCTTCAGCCAACCCATAGTATTGATGACGTATTTGACAGTGATCTTGTGCATATCCCCGCCATGTGGCGCAACCCAAAGCCGGTGGTTGATCAATACCCTTCTTATATCCCTTGGCTACAGAACCAACATAAAAAAAATTCTAAGTTCACCGCTGTGGGTACGGGAGTCTGCTTTCTGGCTGAAGCAGGGCTATTAGATGATAAGCCGGCTACTACCCACTGGCATTATTTTGATCAATTTCAGCGGCGTTATCCAAAAGTGCAGCTCGAGCGCCAACGGTTTACTACCCAAGCAGGGAATATTTACTGTGCGGCTAGCGTGAATGCCATGGCTGAGTTAATTATGCATCAGGTTGAGCGTATTTTTGGGCGGGTTATTGCTCGACAGGCACAGCGTAACTTTTTTCACGAGATCCGCAATTTATCTGAATCAGCAAGCCTTGAAAGCGAAAGGCAAAGAAGGCATGGCGATGAGGCTGTGGCGCAGGCACAAATATGGATTCAGGATAATCTAGCAAAATCACTCAGTGTTCCTAGTTTAGCCGCTCAATTTAATATGACCACCCGAACATTTAATCGGCGCTTTAAGACTGCTACCGGCCAAACTCCGGTGGATTATATGAACAACACACGTATGACATTCGCCTGTGACTTATTAAAGAACACAGATTTATCGATTTTGGAAATTGCCGGATTTAGCGGATTTAAGGACGCGACTTGGTTTTCATCACGCTTTAAGAACTGGTCTGGCGATACGCCGAAGGCGTACCGCCAAACTGTTAGAGCAAAGTTATTTGACTAAGCGCAAAGCCTAAATAGCTCTTACGCGAATGACACCTTCAACCTGCTCTACCTTTTGTAGCATTGCAGCAGAGATATCGCCTTCAACATCGATAATGTTATAGGCTACTTCGTTGCGACTCTTATTCACCATGTCGACAACATTCAGCTCAAAGTCAGCAAGTATTGATAGCACGCTACCCAAAACCTTAGGAACATTTTGGTTGGCAAAGGTTAAACGACTACCGCCATTGCGTGTTAGCTTTGTAGGCGGAAAATTAACTGAGTTATGGATATTGCCATTTTCAATGTAATCCATCAGTTGATTGGCTGCCATCACCGCACAGTTCTCTTCTGCTTCTGCTGTACTAGCACCGATATGCGGCATCGCTAGAACATTTGCTTTGCCCAAGAACTCAGGGGTTGGGAAGTCACAGATATAGCCGGCAATTACGCCGCTATCCAATGCCTTAACCATATCTTCTGTGCTAACAATTTCTTCACGCGCAAAATTTAAAATCTTTGCTGTGCTTTTCATTCCGCTTAATGTTTCAGTATTAATCAGATGTTTTGTCGCAGGAATAGCTGGGACATGCAAGGTAACGAAATCAGATTTTGCCAATAGAGCTTCAAGGCTATCCATGCGCTCAACCTGACTTGAGAGCTGCCATGCCGCTTCAACTGAAATTGCGGGATCATAGCCAATTACATCCATACCTAAATCGAGCGCAAGATTGGCAATAATAGAGCCAATAGCACCTAGACCGACAACACCCAAGGTTTTACCGGTAATTTCTGAGCCAGCAAAACGCTTTTTTTCTTTTTCAAGCAACTTGCCCATCTCGCCAGCATCATCCATATGGGTTAAGCCTTGAACATAGTTCATGCCGCCATAGATGTCGCGCGAGCCTAAAAGTAGACCCGCCACAATAAGTTCTTTTACCGCATTGGCATTAGCACCCGGTGTATTGAATACCACAATACCCTGATCGGTATAATCAGCAACGGGTACGTTATTTACACCAGCGCCCGCTCTTGCAACGGCTAACAAACTTTCCGGAACCTGCTCCTCATGCAGCTTTTGGCTTCGCAAAATAAAACCTTGAGGATCAGATAGGTCACTGCCTACCTCGTATTTGTCCGCTGAAAAACGGCTAAGGCCTTTGGAGGAGATTGCGTTATAGGTACGAATTTTGTGCATATTTAATTCTCTATTAGTTCTTTTCAGTTATTGGGCAACTTGCGTGTAGGCCCATTCTAGCCAGGGGAGTAATGCTTCTACATCTGACTGTTCAACAGTCGCGCCACACCAGATTCGCAAACCTGCTGGGGCATCGCGGTAAGCGCCAATATCAAAGGCGACCGCTTCTTCTGCAAGCAGTGCTACCATCTGCTTGACTTGATCAGCGTCAAGGTCAAGGCTCAAACAAACACTGGTGTTTGAAATCTGATCCGGCTCTTGAGCAAGAAAATCAATCCATGAGTTTGAATCAACAAACGCTTTAATCGCCGCTAAGTTTGCTTCAGATTTAGCAATAGCACCAGGCAGACCGCCAATCGACTGAACCCACTGCAATGCATCTAAATAGTCTGCAACACAAAGCATAGATGGCGTGTTAATGGTTGCACCACGGAAAATACCTTCGATAAGTTTTCCACCTTTGGTAAGACGGAAAATTTTTGGTAACGGCCATGG
>JAHEHM010000028.1:17023-19941 GCA_024644585.1 Porticoccaceae bacterium
CGCCCTAAAGTATCAATTTGTAGTTGATCTAGGCTGTAACCTGGACGCTTGGAGCAGGGGCCTGACGAAAAATTTGGGTTATTCGGCTTTGTATTTGGTTTCATATTTTTTGCTTTGGCTTTTGCCATTCTCTCCAACTTTAAAAATAAAGAGCCACCGATTAATTCGATGGCTCAAAAGTCGCATTCAGTGGTAATTGGTTATTTAGTCTTGGCGGCGCGCTCTTTTGCAATAAGAAAATCAGCCACTTTTAGCATGCCTGAAAAACCACCAGCCTTGGTTGTGCTTACGCGGTATTTCCCATTGACGATGATCTCTGGGGTGCCGCGAACGCGATAGGCACGTACTCTCGATTTTGCTTGGTTTACCATACTAGTAGCACCAAACGAGTTAAACGCACTAGAAAATTTTTCTTTGCTCACGCCTTCAGCAACAAAAATTGCCTCAAAGTCGTTTTGTTTCTTAATCGACTTTTTCTTTACATGAATGGCATCAAAAATCGGCATATGTACCTTATCCAATACATTCAAAATTTTAGCCGCATAATAAGCTCGCGCATAGGGCTCAAGGCTTGGCTGCCATACTGCTGGCGTGCTTTGAAAATCAACATCAGCGGGCAGTGCTTTCACCCAAGGATGAAGATCGGTTTGAAAATTGAAACAATGCCCACAGGTGTATGAAAAAACTTCATTGACCTCAATTTTTTCTGCATTTGCTGTGCGCACTACCTGGGGCAAGATATCGTAATGCTCTCCCGCTTTAAACGCTTCATCTGCCGCCTGGCACATAACCAGCGGAGCTAGAGCGAATACAAAAACAATTCTTTTAATCCATAGCATCGTTAATCTCCTTTCAAACCAATGTAAGCTTTAATTAAGCTTAGTTTAATCCTGAAATATAGTTGGCAAGCGCTTTGATTTCTTTGTTACTAAGCGCCTGTGCCACACCCTGCATTATTTTTGCATTGGAGCCTGAATTACGCTCGCCACTACGATAAGCTTTAAGCTGCTTCTCGGTGTATTCGGCGTATTGACCACCAAGGGCTGGGTAGCCAGCAGGCCCGTTACCCTTACCTGATGGCGAGTGGCAGGCTATACAGGCAGCAACGCCAGTTTTTAGATTGCCCGCTCGGTAAAGTTTTTCACCTAGCTTAAGGACTTTTTCTGGATCATCCATACCCAATAAAGTAATTTCTTTTGCACCTGCAATCTGCAAAGATTGGCTGTTGTAGTAGGCTGCCATATCCTGAAGATCTTGATCTGTCATGTAATCAAGGATCCCCGTCATCTCTACAATAACTCGCTCACCGGCTTTAACATGGCGCAGTTGAGCTGTTAGGTATTTTTCACCCAGCCCTGCAAGTTTTGGAAACGAAGGAATTGCACTGTTGCCATCTTGACCGTGGCAACCCGCACAGCTAGCAGTTTTTAGCTTGCCTGCTTGTGCATCACCCGCAGCCCAAACAGGTGCGGTTAAAAACATCGATAACAGGCCGTAAACAAAAAAGATTCTTTTCATGGTTATTCCAAATCTCATAATCCGTTAGAATAGTCGGGCATATTGTTACTATACGCGCGAAAAATTAATAGGTGGTTAGCTCGTTGAGCATTTGCCGGCGCATTATATACCAATAAACTGCTTTTCTTAAGCAAATTACACTGTCTTTTTATGGATTTTAAAAAAGTGAATTTTAATACTGTTAAATTTTTGATCAGCGCCCAGACACTTCAACAGTGCCCTGCTGATACGGGTAGCGAAATTGCTTTTGCAGGCCGCTCTAATGCTGGGAAATCTAGCGCTATTAACACGCTGACTCGCAATAAGAGCCTGGCTCGAACCAGTAAAACACCGGGTCGAACTCAACTTATCAACCACTTTGAGCTAACGCCAGAAAGTCGTCTTGTAGATTTGCCGGGCTATGGTTATGCCAAGGTACCAAAAGAAATTAAAGCCAAGTGGGATCGCAATCTTGCTGAATACCTACAAAATCGCAATAGCTTATGCGGCTTGGTTCTTTTGATGGATATAAGACATCCGCTGCAAGATTTCGATCGACAGATGCTTAATTGGGCGGCTCAGGCGGGTCTTCCGGTGCACATTTTGCTCACTAAGGCGGATAAACTTAAACGCGGCCCTGCAATGAGCTCGTTGTTAGGGGTTGAAAAATTACTGCGTGATATGGATCCCGGCTTTACCCTCTTAAGTGCACAAATTTTTTCTTCGTTGAAGAAAACTGGTCTAGAAGAACTTGAGAGAAAACTATCTAGCTGGCTAGAAGAATAAGTCGTCAGCTGGTTTTAGCTTGGCAAAAAAAAGACCCTGAACAAATTGGCTCAGGGTCTTGCTTGCTACTTGGAGAGTTCACACTCAAATTCTCACTAGGGGAAGAGAATTCATAATTGTTGCTTGCATTAATTTAGACAGCAGTTTTGAATTAAGTTCCCCTTATTTTAAAAAAAATCATTTATTTTTTAATGAGCCTCATCCCAGTTATCTCCAACTCCTACATCTACAACTAATTTAACCTGCAGGCTGGCCGCATTTTCCATGCATTCTTTGATACCAATAATAACCTGCTGATGTTCACTCTCAGGGACCTCAAGCACTAGCTCATCATGAACCTGCATAATCATTCGGCTTTTTAGCTTTTGATTTTTTAGCCAGTTATCTACATTGATCATCGCCAGTTTAATAATATCTGCTGCCGTGCCCTGCATGGGCGCGTTAATTGCCGTGCGTTCTGCCGCCTGGCGAAGCATGCCATTTCGGCTATTTATTTCCGGTAAATAAAGCCTTCTGCCAAAGTGCGTTTCTACATAGCCCTTTTCAGCCGCACTGTGCCGCACCTGATTCATATAGTCTTGCACGCCCGGATACCGCTGGAAATAAAGTTCAATATATTCTGCTGCCTGCTTGCG
>JAHEHM010000029.1:0-4598 GCA_024644585.1 Porticoccaceae bacterium
TAATATTCACGCAATCACCTCATAAAGGCTAATTTAAAAGTTGCTGTTATGCGCCAACGCTTGGAGCAACAACAAAGATAAGGTACATAGCAATACCAACACCAATAATAGGCACAGCATCGATAAGACCAGCTAGCAGGAACATTTTGCCCTGAAGCATAGGACCAAGCTCTGGCTGACGAGCTGTTCCTTCAATTAATTTACCGCCAAGAAGACCCATACCAACAGCGGCTCCTAATGCGCCCAATCCGAGCATAATTGCCGCAGCAATGATAACAAGTTCCATCGTAGACTCCCGATTTCAGTGATTTAAATAAAAAAATTAGTGGTCTTCATGCGCCATACTTAAGTAGACGATAGTGAGTACCATAAAAATAAATGCTTGCAGGGTGATAACCAGAATATGGAATACCGCCCAGCCCCATTGCATCAAGCCACCAGCAAAGGCAAACACACCGCCGCTGAGTGTCATAATGATTGCTGCTATAAGTACTGTTTTACCAGTAGATATTTTGCCTTTAAGGTTTAACCAACAAACCCCGCAGACTAAGGCAAACACAGCCAACCAGAATAAGAAGCTGGTATGCTCACCAAAGATTTGCGCATGAATACCACCAGCGGCTATTCCGCCACCAGCACCTGCCGCAAACATCATTGCAATTAGAATAAAGATCATCTCGCCGGCGTACATGTTACCGAATAGTCGCAGACCAAGAGAGAAGGGTTTTGCCAACAGCCCAACTGTTTCCATAAACAGGTTCACTGGAATAAATGCCCAGTGATTAAAGGGGTGCATGGTGAGTTCTTTTATAAAGCCTGTACCTTTTATCTTAATTGAGTAATAAAGCATTAAGATAAATACACCCAATGCCATACCCATAGTGATATTAGGATCGGTTGAGGGTACAATTTTTTGGTAGCCAACACCGGCTTTAGCCATAAGGTATGGAATAAGATCGACCGGGATTAGATCCATTAGATTCATTAAAAAGACCCAAACGAAAATAGTTAGAGCCAGCGGCGCTACCATTTTGTTTACGCCATGAAAGCTGTCTTTTACTGAGCCATCAATGAATTCTACAATTAATTCAATAAAGTTTAAAAAGCCTGAGGGAACGCCAGTAGTGGCTCTTTTTGCAGCTGAACGGAACATCCAGCAAAAGATTAGACCTAAACCCAACGACCAGGCTAAGGAGTCCACATGGAAGGCCATAAAGCCCATCTCGGCGGCTTCTTGTGCGCCATGGGCGAAGCCCCAACCGTTTTCAGGGTGGTTACCGTAAACTAAATTTTGAAGGTGATGCTGAATATATTCAGTAGTGCTTGCGGGGTTTTCGCCGGCCATCTAAAGTTCTCTACTCTGTATTTCAACAAACTGTCTGGTTTAGTGCTCTAGTGCTTTCTTGGTAAGAAACCACTGAAGCGGGATCATCAGTAGAAAGGTAGTAAACAAAACAGGGTAATTCCACTGTTTGTCGACGGTAAATAGTATTGCGAACAATACTGCCGTCAAAACGACCTTTCCTGCTTCTCCGCGATACATAGATTTAACAACTAAATCCACCTGTCTCGCGCCGGCATATTTAAAGGCTTGCCATGAGAACCACGCCTGTGGAGAAATTTGAACTAACCCTCCGGCTAGTGCCGAAGCTGCGAGGATTCTGTCAACTAAGCTCAACATAGCTACGATTAGCAGTAACACTGCTAGTTGATAGGCTATCGCTCTTAGTATTGCAGGCCTTGCAATGGTCGTCATGGTATTCTCAATCCACTTTTTCCGGCTTGAATCGGACCTATAAAGGTTAACCGTCACTAGCGCGGGTCGGCATTATAGGTTTAGTGTCGTTGATATTCAACTCAACTTGGCTATGAATTGAGAAGTATTTTGCAGATTTTTATTTTATAGCGACTATTTTATGTGATTGAGTATTCCATCTAACTCATCAACACTGTTGTAACCAATGGTTAATTTACCTGAACCTTTGGCGCCATGTTGAATTTTTACTGCAGCGCCCAGCTTTTCGGAAAGCTGCTGCTGTAAGTTAAGAATATCTTGGTTGGCTGTAGTTGTGGCTTTCTTTTCCACATCGGGTGACTGCAGTTTTTTAATCAGGACTTCCGTTTGACGCACTGTCAAACCTTCACTAGCAACTGTTCTTGCCGCCTGAATTTGCAAGTCGCCCTCTAGGGCCAATAAGCACTTAGCGTGACCTAGCTCAATATCACCGCGCTCTAACTGCTGTTGAACAAGCGGCTGGAGTGCGGCCAAGCGCATAAGGTTAGTAACCGATGATCTTGATTTACCCACAGCCTCGGCAACCTGTTGCTGGGTAAGATTAAATTCGTTCTGTAATCGGATAAGCGCCTGACTCTCTTCAACAGGGTTTAAATCTTCGCGCTGAATATTCTCGATCAACGCCATGGCAATGGTTGCTTGATCGGAAATTTCTCTGACAATTGCCGGAATTTCATCAACACCGGCTAACTGAGCTGCTCGCCAACGACGCTCACCTGCGATGATTTCGTAATTACCCTGATCTAGTGCACGGACCACTATAGGTTGGATTAAACCCTGACTGGAAATGGAGTCCGCTAACTCTTGCAAGCTATCGGCATTAAAATCTCTTCGCGGCTGATACTGTCCTCTTTGCAGTAACTCAACGGGAATTTGCTGTAACTTTCCATCAGCCATTGGCGCGCCATCGGCTCCCATGCCTTGGTTTGCATTAATATCCTCTGCAATTCCCAACAGTGCGTCTAGCCCCTTACCTAAGCTCTGTCTTTTTGTGGCCATGGATTACTGTCCTTTATCGTCGTTGGTAATTTGGTGTTTGCGCAGTATTTCACCTGCCAGTGCTAAGTAGGCTAACGAGCCTTTTGCGTTCTTATCGTAAGCAATGGCCGGCTTACCATGGCTGGGCGCTTCGGCTAATCTTACGTTTCGCGGAATGCTCACTCGGTAAACCTTGTCGCCAAAGTACTTTCTTAGCTGGGCAGATACCGCTTGCGTTAACCCGCTTCGTGGATCGTACATGGTTCTCAGGATACCCTCAATTTTAAGCTTGGGGTTAATCAATTTAGCTATCTGCCGAATGGTATTATTGAGTGCGGAAAGGCCTTCAAGAGCGTAGTACTCACACTGCATGGGAATAAGAACACCCTCACTGGCAACTAGCGCATTAACCGTCAGCATGTTCAGTGAAGGAGGGCAGTCAATGATCACATAGTCATAGCGATCAGATACCCTCTCAAGCGCAAACCGAAGTCGGGTTTCGCGGCCAATTTCTTGAATTAACTCCACTTCTGCTGCCACTAAGTCAGCATTAGCGGCTAATAGGTGATATTTTCCGGTCTCTGAGGTGACAATGCAGTCTTCGATAGATTTTTTTTCAGTGAGTACATCATAAACGCTGCTTTCACAGGTTTGCTTATCAATTCCAGACCCCATAGTGGTGTTACCCTGCGGATCTAGATCCACAAGCAAAACGCGCTTTTTATAGGCTGCAAGCGATGCTGCTAAGTTAATGCTTGTGGTGGTCTTTCCGACGCCGCCTTTTTGATTAGCAATTGATAATATCCGAACCACTGGTTAACTGTTTCCCTTTAACTATTTTAAACTGCGCCACCTGTTTTTATTATTTTTATCAGGTGTCTTTCACTGTCGATTAGAGGCACATTTACCTCGCTTACCTCGACGACCTTATAGGCTTTCGTCATTTGGCTCAACTCTGAATCGGGTTTTTTTCCTTTCATGGCTAAAAAACAACCCTGATCAGAGACCAAATGGTCGCATTGATTAAGCATATCAGAGATAGAGCTAAAAGCTCGGCTAATCACAGCATCAAATAATTGGTTAGGTTGATAGGCTTCGACGCGATGGTTTATTTCGCTGGCATTGGTTAGTTTTAGCTCATTAATTGCCTGAAATAAAAAACGGGTTTTTTTTCCATTACTGTCCAGTAATGTGAAATTAATTTCTGGGTTAAGTATAGCTAAAGGAATTCCTGGTAAGCCCGGACCCGTACCCACGTCTATAATGGATTTTAACCCTTGGATATAGGGGTGAATTGCGAGGCTATCCAAAAGGTGAAGCCTAACCATCTGAAGTGGGTCGCGAATTGCAGTTAGGTTAAAGGCTTTATTCCATCGCTGAAGAAGCTCTAAGTACTTGAGTAGTTTTTCAAGCTGAAGTGATGAGCAGTTTAAGTTGAGTTCACGTAAACCCGCCTCTAAATCTTGTTGTTGAGTTAACAAGGTAATTAGGCCGCGTTTTTCTTAAGTGTAATCAACAATAATGAAATTGCTGCAGGGGTAACACCTGGAATTCTTGACGCTCTAGCCAATGTTTCTGGCTTTGCTTCACCGAGTTTTTGCTTAATTTCATTTGAAAGACCACTGACCCTTGAGTAATCAAAAGCTTTGGGGATGGCTGTATTTTCATGTCGGCGCAATCGGTCAATCTCATCCTGTTGACGGCTAATATAACCCGCGTACTTAGCATCAACCTCTACCTGCTCTGAAACCTTTGCATCAATTTCAAGCTCTGGGGTTAGCGCTGATATATCCTTGTGAGTTACCTCGGGTCGCTTGAGTAAATC
>JAHEHM010000029.1:4698-19938 GCA_024644585.1 Porticoccaceae bacterium
TAATATAACCCGCGTACTTAGCATCAACCTCTACCTGCTCTGAAACCTTTGCATCAATTTCAAGCTCTGGGGTTAGCGCTGATATATCCTTGTGAGTTACCTCGGGTCGCTTGAGTAAATCGTATAATGAATATTCACGACTTATCTCATTAGCCAGTAATGGTTGTATCTGTTTGGCCTGCTCAGAATTAGGTTGAACCCAAGTAGATTTTATCCGCTGGCGCTCAAGCTCAATAGCTTCACGCTTTTCACAGAACTTTTGCCACTGATTATCTGTAACCAAACCAATCTCTCGCCCCTTTTCGGTGAGGCGTAAATCAGCATTATCTTCCCGTAGCAACAGCCGGTATTCGGCACGACTGGTAAACATTCTGTAGGGCTCTGCAGTACCCATGCTAATTAAGTCATCCACTAGAACGCCTGTATAGGCTTCATCTCTTCCTGGGCACCAACCCTCTTTGCCCTGCGCCTTGAGCGCTGCATTAGCGCCGGCTAGCAAACCCTGTGCCGCCGCTTCTTCATAACCTGTGGTACCGTTAATTTGCCCAGCAAAAAACAAGGATTCAACAGCTTTGGTTTCTAAGGTGTACTTTAGATCTTGCGGATTAAAGTAATCATATTCGATGGCATAACCTGGTCTTGTGATATGAGCATTCTCAAAACCCTTTATTGATCGTACTAGATTAAGCTGAACATCAAAAGGCAGGCTAGTTGAAATGCCGTTTGGGTAAAGCTCATGGGTTGTTAACCCTTCTGGCTCAATAAATATCTGATGCTGATCTTTGTCGGCAAAACGCACCACTTTATCTTCAATTGATGGACAGTACCTTGGCCCAACCCCATCAATAACACCGGTATACATGGGTGATCGGTCCATTCCACCACGAATAATTTGATGGGTGTTTTCGTTGGTATAGGTTATCCAACAACAGGTTTGTTGAGGATGGTCTTCAATTTTACCAAAATAAGACATTAGGGGTTCTGGCTTATCTCCCCACTGCTCTTGTAAGCCACTAAAATCTACACTGCGTGCATCAATTCTTGGAGGAGTTCCTGTTTTTAGGCGCTCTACCCTGAAGGGCAGTGCTCTAAATCTCTCAGCCAACTGTTGGGCAGGTGGGTCACCTGCACGACCAGCGGCGTAATTTTCCAAACCAACATGTACCTTACCAGCTAAGAATGTTCCTGCTGTAATTACCACTGAGGCGCCATAAAAATTTAAGCCCATCTGCGTAGTAACACCAACCACTTTTTCACCCTCAATAATTAAATCATCGACTGCTTGCTGAAAAATACTGAGGTTGGGTTGATTTTCAAGGATATCTCTAATCGCTGCTTTGTAAAGAATTCTATCTGCTTGGGCTCGAGTAGCTCTTACAGCCGGCCCTTTTCTCGCATTCAGAACCCTAAATTGTATGCCGCCTAAATCTGTAGCCTGAGCCATAGCTCCGCCCAGCGCATCCACTTCTTTAACTAGATGGCTTTTCCCTAGGCCACCAATAGCCGGGTTACAGGACATCTGTCCTAGGGTTTCGATATTATGAGTGAGTAATAGTGTGCTACAGCCCATGCGTGCTGCCGCAAGACATGCTTCGGTTCCTGCGTGGCCGCCGCCAACAACTATTACATCGTATTGAGAAGGATAGCGCATAGGGTTCGTGAATATTATTTCCTTTGATAAGTTGCCTATTATACGATGCTTTGGATTATATTTAACGAGTTTTATTTTTTATTACATGAATATCTATTTATTAAATATATATATATAGGATTATTATTGTTGTTATTAGCTAGCTGTTTTTTTGTTAATAAAATTAAAAAATTGATTAATATCAACAATATAAGTCTATTTTTCACACAAATAACCGTTTGGAAAACACTTACATTAGCCGTGGTTAAGCTAAGGATGAATTGTTAATCAAATCTAAGTTTTAAAAACCCTCTGTATAAGTTGCTTTAATATTTGAACCTTTTGGATTTTTAACCAGAGGTTTTATACAGCTTTTTAAAATTTTCATAATTTAATATTGTTTTGGTTAATTTATGCGGGTATTTGCAGTTTTTTTTGGCAAAAACTGTTCGTATACTGTTAATAACCTATGTTTTTTACATGAATAGCAGAAGTTTATTGATATGAGGCGATAATTTCTTTAGAATCGCGCGGCTCGGAAACATGTACACAAACAGATTTGGACTAATTAGTCATGAAAAGAACATTTCAACCCAGTAACTTAAAACGCAAGCGTACTCACGGCTTTAGATCACGCATGGCTACTAAAGGCGGTCGCGCTGTATTAAACCGTCGTCGTGCAAAAGGTCGCAAGCGTCTCGCTGCATAAGGATGTGGGCCCTGTGCCCAACTTTCCTTTTAAAAAGACTCAGCGACTTTTAAATGCCTGTGACTATAAGCAGGTGTTCGACAACAACGTTGTCAAGGTCGCTAACTCTTCCCTTCTTATACTAGCCAAGCCTGCTGAAAACCACTCAAGGCTGGGTCTGGTTATAGCCAAAAAAAATATTCCTACCGCGGTTCAGAGAAACCTGGTTAAACGTATTGCGCGTGAAACCTTTAGAAAACAGCAATTTCAAACTCCTGTAGATGTGGTTTTTTTGGCACGAAATGGTGCAAATAAGCTATCTCGTGAGAAACTGACACAAATAATCCAAAACTCTTGGGTTAAGTTAGATGCTCGTTGTAAGATGCTGGAGGTTCAGGGTGCGTAGACTTTTTATTGGTATTATTAAGCTGTATCAAATATTAATTAGTCCACTTCTGGGCCCAAATTGTAGATTTCACCCAACCTGCTCTCATTATGCGATTGAAGCGATCGCTAGACATGGAGTTTTAAAAGGGGGTTATCTTTCGGTGCGAAGGCTTATAAAATGCCAACCTCTACATGAGGGTGGTTTTGACCCGGTGCCGGAAAAAAACGATAAACAATGTCACATTGACGAAAATATTGAGAGATAAACGTATGAATTGGCAAAAAAATATAATCTTAGCGGCTATTGGTGTGGTTGTTTGGTTGCTTGTTGTCCGTTGGAGTGGTTTTGAAGGTATTCAGCCAATACAGTCTGTTGCTGACCAGCAGTCACAGATCCCCGTTGAGCTGCAGTATCCAAGCGAGTCAACAGCTACCTCTACTTTACCTTCGCTCGCTGTTGAGCCAGTGATAAAGGAAACCTTCGTAGGTTCTGAACATCAATATGTTACCGTCAAGACAGATGTTATTAATGTTACCTTGGACACGCTGGGTGGTGATATTGTTGAGGTTAAGCTTTTAAACAACCTTACCGCAATGGCGGTTGATGGCGGCCAGCCAATCACGTTGTTGACTAGGTCTAATGGAGATCTATTCGTTGCTGAGAGTGGACTGATAGGCAAAGATGGCACGGACACAGCGAGCGGTAGACCACAATTTAGCTCGGTTTCTTCCAGCTATGAGTTGCTTGAGGGTGAGAGCTTACTTAATGTTGATTTAGTTTATGTTCAAAACGGTGTTGATATTATTAAGCGCTTTGAGTTTAAGCCTTCAGATTATCAAATCGGGATTAGATATCTAATTAACAACCCTACACAGGCCCCTTGGTCTGCTACATTTTTTGGTCAATTTAAGCGCGATGATCATGAGCCTGAGAGTAGTGCTTCAGCGGGTATGAAGCCTTATCTGGGTGCCGCTCTTCGCGAACAGGATCAAAATTATTCGAAATATACTTTTTCAGATATAGAAGATGATTCCGTTAAATCTTCCATTAAAGGCGGATGGCTGGCTTTTGTTCAACACTACTTTGTTAGTGCATGGGTACTGCCGGCGGATCAAAAAAACCGCTATTCATTAAGAAAACTGTCTGGCCAAGATGTTTATCTTATGGCGGTAACCGGTGAAAAAATTGATGTAGCAGCAGGTACTCGGGGTGAATATAAGGTGGATTTATATGTAGGCCCTAAGGATCAGGCGACGCTTAAAGAGTTGGCAGAATATCTTGATTTAACTATTGATTACGGCTTTCTTTGGATGCTAGCTAAGCCAATTTTTGCCCTTTTGGAGATAATTCATAATATTTTAGGTAACTGGGGTTGGTCGATTATTTTACTGACCATCTTTATTAAAATTCTTCTCTACCCATTGTCAGCTGCAAGTCTGCGTTCCATGGCTAAGATGCGCAAATTACAACCGGATATGGCTAGAATTAAAGAGCTGCATAGCGATGATCGCCAAAAGGCCGGTCAGGAGCAGATGGCGCTTTTCAAAAAACATCAGGTTAACCCTTTGGGTGGCTGTTTCCCGATGTTGTTACAAATGCCGGTATTTATTGCACTGTATTGGGTGTTATCGGAGTCCGTTGAAATTAGACATTCGCCGTGGATTTTTTGGATTCAAGACCTATCGGCCAAGGATCCATTGTTTATCCTGCCATTAATTATGGGTGCCAGTATGTATTTGATGCAAAAATTGCAACCTACACCCACTGACCCTATGCAGGCGAAGGTGTTCCAGTTCATGCCTATTATGTTTACATTCTTCTTTATTATGTTCCCAGCTGGATTGGTTCTTTATTGGACGGTTAACAACCTGCTCAGTATATTGCAGCAGTGGTATGTCAATCGCCAGATAGCGGCCCAGTAAATTATAAAAAAGCCTCTTCGGGGGCTTTTTTTTCGGGCATAATTACCCTATGAATCTTAATACCATATCCAACAATACAGATACAATCGTCGCTGTTGCTACCGCACCAGGTCGAGGTGGTGTTGGTGTGGTTAGGGTTTCGGGGAAAGATGTATCTCCGTTTGTTGCTGGTTTTTTGGGTGAGAAAACGACTCTAAAACCAAGGCAGGCTTATTATTCTTCCTTCCTTGATGCTGACTCTAATCCCCTTGATCAGGGCTTAGCGCTCTATTTTCCAGCCCCTCATTCATTTACTGGTGAGCATGTTCTTGAACTTCATGGACACGGCGGCCCTGTGGTGATGGATCTGTTGATTAATCGTAGTATTGAGCTGGGTGCACGTATGGCGCGACCCGGCGAGTTTAGCGAAAGGGCTTTTTTGAACGATAAGCTTGATCTGGCTCAGGCGGAAGCGGTTGCTGATCTGATTGATGCGAGTTCTTCACAGGCGGCAAAGTCCGCTATCCGGTCGTTACAGGGCGAGTTTTCAACCAAGATTCAAGCCTTTGTGGAGCGCATGATTGCCTTGAGGGTTTTTGTTGAGGCGGCGATTGATTTTCCAGAAGAAGAAATCGACTTTTTAGCGGATACCAGTCTTCGAAAAAAGCTTGATGCTCTTAGTGCGGATCTCATCGAGTTTCTTTCTATGGCCCATCAGGGTGCCTTATTAAGGGAGGGAATCACTCTGGTGTTAGCGGGCAAGCCGAATGCCGGTAAATCCAGCTTACTTAATGCCCTTGCTGGGCAGGATACGGCTATTGTTACGGCCATAGCGGGTACCACCAGAGATGTTTTACGGGAAAAAATAAACTTAGATGGCGTCCCTTTAAATATTGTTGATACAGCGGGCCTGAGGGATACCGAGGACGAGGTTGAACAGCAGGGGGTCAAAAGAGCCTGGCAAGAAATAGAAAAAGCAGACGCAATTTTATATGTAATCGACGTTTCTAGTAATGATAAAACCTGCTTAGAAGACCTATGGCCAGAATATTCGCAACGTTTTTCTAAGGGCCAGCATAAAATAATCTCAGTGTTTAATAAGGTTGATTTGGTTGAAGATTTTAAGGGGCAAGATGACGGTGCATTAACCGCTTACTTATCAGCTAAGACCGGCGCTGGGTTAGATGGTCTAAAGCAAACTATTCTTGATACTGTTGGGTATCAAAATCAAGCAGAAGGGTTGTTTTCAGCAAGACGTCGACACCTCACGGCTATTACTCAAGCATCTGAGTTGGTTGTTCATGGTATCGCACAATTAAATGCAACTAATGCTGGAGAGCTTCTTGCGGAAGATTTACGTGAGGCCCAGCGCTATCTATCTGAAATTACAGGAGAATTTACGTCAGATGATTTATTGGGCGTTATTTTTTCTTCATTCTGCATCGGAAAGTGACTGGATAAAAAAAAGCGGTCACCATAACCTACGCGAGATTAAACATTCTGCAACATAATCACAAAAAACAGGCTTAATCACTGGTTTTATACTGTATATCCACAGGTTATCAACAATAAATGATCGTTTTTTAACCAGAAAAATATTTACCTCTGTTGATAGAAAAATTCTTGAATTTATATAACCTATTGTTTTTTATGGTTTTAATAAAAAACTTTTTTTTGGCTAGGGTTTTTGGGGTGTGGATAGTTTTATTTATAGGGTATAGACTCTGTCCAATGCTTAAAAAAGCTAAAAATATAACAAGAAATTAATTTTCAAATTGGAATCCAATTCCATTTTGATCGACAGACTATAGCTAAGGTATAAATCATGGGGTTTGATGCACCCGACATTGTTTGGTCTCAGTGCCAGAACACACTTCAGAGTGAATTGCCTGAACAGCAATACAACACCTGGATCAGGCCTTTAAAAATAAAATATTTTCAGGAAGATCAAAGTCAGTTTAATCAGCCATCCGGCAACGAGGTGGTAGAGCTTGTGGCGCCCAACCGATTTGTTGAGGATTGGGTTAAAAGCAAATTTCTGGCTCGAATTGAAGAGCTTTTCCAGCAGCTAAGCGGAAACGGTGTGGTTTTAGGTGTTTCAGCGACGCCGACCAATCAGCCGCAGTATAAGCAACACAATCATTTGAACAAAACCCCCGTTGAGCCGTTATCAGATGTTTCTGTGACACCTAGCCTCGAGTCTCGCTCTAATAACTCAACTGTGATTGAATCTGCGCCAGCAATTATTCGCTCGGCGGCTGAAACCAGTTTGCGCACTAATTTAAATAATGAGTTTACCTTTGATAGTTTTGTTGAGGGTAAGTCTAACCAGTTGGCCTTGGCTGCTGCTCAACAGGTTGCAGAGAACCCAGGCGGTTCCTACAATCCGCTGTTTATTTACGGCGGTGTGGGCTTAGGTAAAACACATCTTATGCATGCTGTGGGCAATGCCATGCGAGCAAAAAAGCCAGATGCCAAAATTGTTTATTTGCATTCTGAACGTTTTGTTGCCGATATGGTAAAAGCTCTTCAGTTGAAGGCTATTGACGAGTTCAAGCGGTTTTATCGTTCTGTTGATGCGCTATTAATTGATGATATTCAGTTTTTTTCGGGTAAGGAGCGCTCTCAAGAAGAGTTTTTCCATACTTACAATGCTCTGCTTGAGGGTGGTCAGCAGATGATCCTTACCAGTGATCGCTATCCAAAAGAAATTGATGGCGTTGAAGAGCGCCTCAAGTCACGTTTTGGCTGGGGATTAACGGTTGCTGTAGAGCCGCCTGAGCTTGAAACTCGGGCTGCCATTCTCATTAATAAAGCGGAACAGAGTGGGGTGCATCTATCTAAAGACGCGGCATTCTTTATTGCTCAGCGTATTAGGTCTAATGTGCGCGAGTTAGAAGGTGCTTTAAAGCGCGTTATGGCTCATGCTCAGTTTACTAGGCGCCCCATTGATATTGATCTGATTCGCGAGTCGCTTAAGGATCTACTGGCGTTGCAAGATAAGCTGGTTACGGTAGATAATATTCAGCGTGTGGTTTCGGATTATTATCAGCTAAAAATGTCTGACCTACTCTCCAGACGCAGAAGCCGCTCGGTTGCGAGACCTAGGCAGGTCGCTATGTCTATAGCTAAAGAGCTTACCAACCATAGCTTGCCTGAAATTGGTGAGGCCTTTGGTGGCCGTGATCATACAACCGTGTTGCATGCCTGTCGAAAAGTTAAAGAGCTTGAGGGTGCTGACCGCGAAGTACAGCGAGATCTCAAGAATCTATACAGAACACTTTCAACCTAAAAGCTTATAATAAATAAAATTCCCGGAGAAATTACATTATGAAATTCAGCCTTTCAAGAGAAGCTCTGCTTAACCCGTTGCAGTTAGTGGTGGGCGTGGTTGAACGCCGTCAAACGCTTCCTATTCTTTCCAATGTCTTATTGTGCCTTGAGGGCAACAGGCTATCCATGACCGGTACGGATTTGGAAGTCGAAATTAAGGGTTCAACAGAGGTTGTTTCCTCGATAGAGGAAGGAGAGGTTACGGTTTCGGCCCGCAAGATACTTGATATATGCCGTTCGTTGCCAGAAGGCGCTCAGGTTGATTTTTCAAGCAGTGAGGGTAAGGCCCAGATAGTGAGCGGGCGAAGTCGTTTCACGCTGGCTACTTTGCCGGCTAACGAATTCCCAAGCGTTGATGAGGGTGAGCAAAACGTTGAATTTACAGTTCAAGGCACGGTGTTAAGGAATCTTATTGATGCTACGTCTTTTGCTATGGCACAGCAGGATGTTCGTTATTACCTGAATGGCATGCTGTGGGAGGTCACGCAAAACCAGCTTCGCGCTGTAGCTACGGATGGCCATCGCCTGGCCCTCTGTGACACGCCCTGTGAGGTTTCTGTTGCCGAACCTAAGGTTACCGCCATCCTGCCAAGAAAAGGCATTATAGAGCTTTCTAGGCTGCTGGCTGATGATGATGTTAGGGTTTCTATTGGTTCAAACCATATCCGGGTTACTGGAGGAGACTACTGCTTCACATCCAAGCTGGTTGATGGCGCTTATCCGGACTATGACCGTGTGGTGCCTAAGGGTGGCGACAAGCTAGTTGTGGGTGATCGCGAGCAGCTAAAGCAGGCCTTTGGTCGAACGGCTATTTTATCGAACGAAAAATATCGTGGCGTTAGAATTGAGCTCGTGAGTGGCGCAATGCACCTTGTGGCTAACAACCCTGAGCAGGAAGAGGCGCAGGAGGAAGTTACAGTTGCCTATAATGGCGAGTCTCTTGAGATTGGCTTTAATGTGAGCTACCTGCTGGATGTTCTAAATGTCTTAAAAAGCTCTGAAATTCGCTTTACCCTAGCGGATTCTAATAGCAGTGCTTTGGTTGAAGATGCTAGCGGTGAGAGTAAAGCGACCTATGTGGTTATGCCGATGCGCCTTTAGGGCGCAGCTAGCGGCTTATTGGCCAGGTTAAAATGCATTTAGGCAGTGTCAGTTTCGACGGGGTTAGAAATCTAACGCCCGTGAGTTTGGATTGCCATTCTAAGGCCAATATTATTTATGGAGCCAATGGCAGTGGCAAAACCAGCTTGCTAGAAGCGGTGTTTTTGTTGGGCCGCGGCCGCTCCTTTAGGCATCGTGACCTTCGCTTGGTGATTAGTCGCGGTCTAGACCAGCTTGTTGTATCTGGCAAGATAGCTAGGCCGGATATGAATAGCTCCCATCAGCTGGGCGTAAGCCGGTCTTCTAAAGGCGGGTTTGAGGCGCGCTGCAATGGTAAAAATCTAGCTTCTGCTGCCGAGCTTGCAGCAGAGCTCCCTATCCAGCTTGTAGATGCCCACAGCTTCTCTCTTTTAGAGGGCGGGCCTCTTCAAAGGCGCCAGTTTATTGACTGGGGCGTGTTCCACGTGGAACATAGCTTTGCAGATTTATGGAAACGCTTCCAAAAAGCATTAAAACAGCGCAATCAACTGCTCCGTCATGCTAGAATAGACGAAGAATCCTTGGCGCTCTGGTCTAAGGAGCTGGCTCCTTTAAACGAAATGATCACTGAGCAGCGAAAGGATTATTTAATACAGCTTGAGCGCTATATTTCGCCACTGGTGCAGGCTCTTAAGGGGCTTGGCGAGGTGACTTTAGAGTATAATCAAGGTTGGCAGGAAGGCGCGTCACTGATAGATGTTTTTTCTGCAGACCGGGATAGAGATATAGCGGTTGGGACAACGTCCCATGGTGCGCAGCGAGCGGACATTAAGCTTATGGTTGATGGCGAGCTTGCGGCAGATAGTCTGTCCCGCGGCCAGTCCAAGCTTTTGGTTTATGCGCTAAAGCTGGCACAGGCGGCACACTTTAAGGCGGTAACCGGCAATAGCTGTGTATTCCTTCTAGATGATTTGCCGGCAGAATTAGATGCGGACAACTGTAGGGATGTATTAGACTACCTCAACAGTTTAGGCTGCCAGTACTTTGTTACTGGTGTAGATAAAGAAGATTTTGAGGGTGTAGCTAAGGAAGGCGCCAAATTGTTCCACGTGGAACATGGCGTTATTTCAAACGTTTAAATAATAGGAAAGAAACTGTTTATGAGTGAAGAAGCCAACTATGATTCCTCGAGTATTAAGGTACTCAAAGGATTAGACGCAGTAAGAAAGCGCCCAGGTATGTATATTGGGGACACTGATGATGGTACTGGCCTACACCATATGGTCTTCGAGGTGGTGGATAACTCGATTGATGAGGCGTTAGCCGGTCACTGTTCTGAAATTAGGGTGGTTATTCATCCAAACGAAACCATCTCCGTTTCTGATAATGGTCGCGGTATTCCTACAGAAATGCATGATGAGGGTGTCTCTGCTGCCGAAGTTATTATGACCGTTCTTCATGCCGGTGGTAAGTTTGATGACAACAGTTATAAGGTTTCTGGTGGTCTGCACGGTGTAGGTGTATCGGTGGTAAATGCGCTGTCTACCCGTATGCGCCTGACTATTAGACGCAATGGCAAGGTCCATGAACAGACTTATTCCCATGGTGTACCCGATGGACCGCTGACAATTATTGGCGATACAGAAGAATCTGGTACCGAAGTGTTTTTTGAACCATCTCCAGGTACATTTACCAATATTCGCTTCCATTATGATCTTTTGGCTAAAAGGCTAAGAGAGCTGTCGTTCCTCAACTCAGGCGTTTGCATTGTGTTGGCAGACGAGCGCACTGGCGAAGAAGAAAGGTTTGCGTATGAAGGTGGATTGAGCGCTTTTGTTGACTACCTAAATACAAATAAGCAAACCATTAACAAAATTATGCACTTTAACAACGATCGCGATGACGGAACCAGTGTTGAAGTGGCCCTACAGTGGAATGACAGTTTCCAAGAAAATATACTTTGTTATACCAATAATATCCCGCAAAGAGACGGCGGTACTCACTTAGCTGGATTTAGGTCTGCCCTTACACGCGGCTTGAACACCTATATCGAGAAAGAAGGGTTGGGCTCTAAGGCGAAGGTAAATACTACAGGCGATGACGCTAGAGAAGGCTTAACGGCGATTATTTCAGTAAAAGTGCCAGATCCTAAGTTCTCGTCTCAAACCAAAGACAAGCTAGTGAGTTCTGAGGTGAAATCCGCGGTTGAGCAGGAAATGGGCGACAAGTTTAGTGACTATTTGTTGGAGTTTCCTCAGGAAGCAAAAGCTATTGTTAGCAAAATGATTGATGCGGCGCGCGCCCGTGAGGCTGCCCGTAAAGCTCGTGAAATGACACGACGCAAAGGCGCCCTAGACATTGCAGGCTTGCCGGGTAAGCTGGCAGACTGTCAAGAAAAAGATCCGGCATTATCTGAACTCTACCTTGTGGAGGGTGATTCTGCGGGTGGTTCGGCCAAGCAGGGGCGAGCGCGTAAGACGCAAGCTATATTGCCACTCAAAGGTAAGATTCTAAATGTCGAAAAAGCTCGTTTTGATAAGATGCTATCTAGTGCTGAGGTGGGAACGTTAATTACTGCTCTAGGCTGCGGCATCGGTGTGCATGAGTTTAATTTAGAAAAATTGCGCTATCACACAATCGTTATTATGACGGATGCTGATGTTGATGGATCGCATATTCGTACACTTTTGCTGACCTTTTTCTTTAGACAGATGCGAGAGCTGGTCGAAAACGGCCATATCTTTATTGCTCAACCGCCACTATATAAGGTGAGCAAGGGTAAAAATGAGCAATACTTAAAAGATGATGACGCTCTTGAGGCCTATCTAACACAAAAAGCTTTAGAGGAGGCTAGCCTGCATGTAAATGCAACTGCCCCAGCTATTCAGGGTGCTGCATTAGAGTCTTTGGTGAGTCAGTTTAGAGGGGTAGACGAATTAGTTAATCGTATGTCCCTTGTATACCCTAAACAGGTACTAGATTCGCTGGTATATACGAGTGCATTAAGTGGCGAACGTCTGGAAAAACGTAGCGATGTTGAAGCATGGTGCTCCGATCTCCAGAAAAGTCTAGATAACATTGAAACTGGAACTCATGGTTATAAGGTGCTGGTAGAGGAAGATAAAGAGCGTAATTTATTCCTTCCGGTTGTTGAGATAACTGCCCATGGGGTACCCCATAAACATGTATTTGGACGAGACCTATTTGGTTCGAACGAATACACTAAAATTGTTAAATTGGGTGAAAAATTACAGGGTCTTCTTGAGGAAACTGCTTTTGTTAAGCGTGGAGAGCGTACGCTTGAAGTTGCGTCCTTCAAAGAAGCGCTTGATTGGTTAATGGTTGAGGCTCGCCGTGGAATTAATACTCAGCGCTATAAGGGTCTGGGAGAAATGAATCCAGAGCAACTTTGGGAAACCACTATGGATCCCGAATCAAGACGAATGCTGGTAGTAACAATTGAAGATGCCATTGCTGCTGATCAGATGTTCACCACATTGATGGGTGATCAAGTAGAGCCACGTCGTGACTTTATTGAAACCAACGCGCTATCGGTAGTTAATTTAGATGTTTAAGCAAATTTAAGCCCGTTTTAGGCGGGCTTATTCTTTTCAAGGCTCGTTGCAATCCATGCACGAGCCTTTTCTGTAATATCCCTAGCAGAAAGCCCCTCTGGCTGTATTTTAGGCCCAATCTGCATTTCAATGATGCCTGAATTAATAATAAAACGACTGGGTTTCCAGTGAGCGCCACTGTTATGTGACACTGGCAATATAGGAGCATTTGCCTGAATGGCTAATGCTGCGCCGCTAGTTTTAAATTCGCCTAGTGTGCCATCAACAACACGGGTACCCTCAGGGTAGATAACAATATTATTGCCTGCGTTCAGCCTTTTTGCGCCCTGCTTTAAAACATAACGTATAGCGGAAGACGGGCGAGAGCGTTTAATCGCTATGGGCCTCATCAGGAACAGCGCCCAACCAAAAAAAGGTATCCAGAGTAGCTCTCTTTTTAAGATAAAGTTTGCTGGCTGGAAAAACCACTGCATAAAAAACGCTTCCCAGGTGCTTTGATGGTTACTTAAGACAACAAAAGGCTGGTGGGGGATATGTTGTTCACCGGTGACGTTAATGCGGACGTTACAGGTAAGTTTTAGCCATAGCATAACCAGATAATTACCGGTGGTAGCTATACGCTGTAAGAGCTTAAAAGGCAGGAAAAACAGACAGCAGGTGACAAAGCTCGCGGATACGGTGATGACAACAAAGCCAAGATAAAATAAAACCGTTCGACACAGGGAAAATAGACGGCAGAACAGGCTACATACCGCGTTATTCATGCTATTTAGCCGGAGCCAGTAGTGAAATATCAGCCACATGCATAAATAGTTGTTGTAGCTTGGCTAACAGTGCCAGTCTGTTTTGGCGCAGGGCCATATCATCCGCCATAACCATGACATCTTCAAAAAACTGATCGACTGTTTCACGCAACCCAGCAAGTTTCTCCAGTACAGCATTATAGTCACGCTGGCTGAGCAAGGGCGTAATCAGCTCTTCGAGAGCCAAAAGCTGATCGGCAAGCTGAATCTCTGCAGTATCCTGTAATAGCGCGGGATCTAATGGTGCTGAATTCCCCTCAGGTAGCTGCTTAGCTAAAATATTTGATACCCGTTTATTGGCAGCGGCAAGGGCGGCGGCCTCAGGTAATAATGAAAATTTATGTACGGCGGCGACACGGGCATCAATATCTAATGGATTGCTGAGAGATAATGCAGCGACAGATAAAAACACTTCAGTTTGCATACCTTTTTCTTTATACCATGATTTGAAGCGCTCTAGAATGTAAGTGAGTACTTGCTTTTTTAATTCATCGCCACTTATTTTAGCGCGCTCGCCCAGATCAAATTGCCCACTACTGGCAGCAATTAAGTCGGTTAAATTAAGATCAATGTTACGTTCTAGCATAATTCTTAGCACGCCCAGACTGGCTCGGCGTAAAGCGAAGGGGTCTCGTGAGCCTGAGGGCTGTTGCCCTATGCTAAAAATACCCACCAAGCTATCTAATCGGTCAGCCAGTGCTAGGGTGGCACCAATATCGGTAGTGGGAACAATGTCACCCGAGAACCTCGGAAGGTATTGTTCAAAAATTGCTTCAGCTACCTGAGGGTCTTCACCATCATTAAGGGCATAATCGCGACCCATAGCGCCCTGTAAATCGTCAAACTCACCTACCATATCGGTGACTAAATCTGATTTACTAAGTTCGGCAGCTTTTTGAGCTAATTTTGGATTGGCACCAATCTCTCCAGCTAGCTGTGAAGCGATGTTTGCTACACGCTGAGTTTTATCGAATACAGAACCAAGATCCGCTTGAAAAACGATGTTCTTAAGGGCGGCGCGACGGCTTTCTAGGGTTGTTTTCTTATCGTTTTCATAAAAGAAGGCGGCGTCTGCTAGGCGTGGCCGAATAACGCGCTCATTGCCATCAATAACCTGTGCTGGGTCGGTGCTTTCAATATTGGCCACCGTAATAAAGGCGGGCAATAATTGTTGTTGAGCGTCGAGCACGTGGAAATATTTTTGATGTTCTTTCATAGATGAAATTAATGCTTGTGCGGGTATTGATAAAAAATGTTTATCAAATTTTCCCATCAGGGGCACGGGCCACTCATTGAGTGCGGCGACTTCATCCAGAAGGTCAGGATCTATACAGGCGTTACCATTGATACTTTCTGCTAGTTGATTAACACCTTCAAGAATGATTTGCTTCCGATCATTGAAGTCAGCAATGACATAGGCGTCTTTCAGTTGCTGCTGATAGGTGTTTGGCGACTGTATCTGTATGTCTTTATTGGCATGGAATCTATGCCCACGGCTGGTATTAGAGGCTTCAATGCCCAGTATAGGTTGCTTAATGATTTCGCCATCAAATAAAAGCACTGCCCATTGAGCGGGGCGGACAAATTCTTCCTTTTTGTATCCCCAGCGCATGCGCTTTGGAATAGGCAGTTGAGAAAGCGACTGGTTAATAATATCTGCTAACAAGCCCTTGGTGTCTGAGCCAGCCTGGGTTAGGCGAACGCAAAGTTTGTCCTGTTGACCATCATTCTCAATCAGCGATTTTAAATCTTCTACGGCTAGATTGTTTTTCTTGGCAAAGGCTTCAGCCGCCCGTGAGGGTTCGCCATTATCATCAAAGGCTACTTTAACCGGTGGCCCCC
>JAHEHM010000030.1 GCA_024644585.1 Porticoccaceae bacterium
TGTTGGGCTGATGTGTCGTAATGTTTGACCCTTTTATCGCTGTAAATACCAATAGGAGCCACTATGTCGCACTTGGTGATGATCTCCATGTTATCGCGTAAATGAGGCGCCTGTTTTAAGGTTTCACCTAGCAGGGCTTCCGAGCTATAACCACCATAGATATCAGCCTGGTCAAAGGTGCTAATACCCTGGTCGAGGCAGGCTTCAATTTTACTTTGTAGTTTTTGGGAAGACATGTCTTGGTCATCGGTATGACGCCATAAGCCATAGATAATTCTGGATACTGACAGGCTATCTGAAAGGGTAATTCGCTGCATAGGGTTAACCTTTGAGATATTTATGGGTTTTGCTGATTCCAGCTAAGACATTCATTCAGCGTCACCCCCGAACCTCCAAAGATATCCAGAGCACTGCCGATGGTTAGGTCGACTCGACCATTGGAAAGTGACTGGACTAAAGCTAAGTCATCAACAGTTCTTGCGCCACCGGCATAGGTACAGGGGACTGTGCATATTTCACCGAGTAGTTGAACTAAATCTTGATCAATGCCTGCTTGCAAACCTTCAACATCGGCGGCATGAATTAAGAATTCTGCACAGTGCTCTTCAAGTTGCGAAAGCGTTTGTTGAGTAATCGCTGTATTAGTTATGGTTTGCCAGCGATCGGTGGCAATCATCCAGCCATTGTTGGTCTTTCTACAGCTAAGATCTAAAACCAGACGCTGTGCACCAACCACAGATTTTATGGCATTTAGTCGTGACCATGAGAACTGCCCATTTTCGAATAGATAGGAGGTTACAATCAGATGAGATGCTCCAGCATCGAGAAACTCGCGAGCATTTTCTGTGGTCACTCCTCCACCATATTGCAAACCATTGGGGTAGGCGGAAAGTGCTTCTAGTGCTTGTTGTTTGTTGTTTGCGCCAAGGGAAATAACATGACCGCCTTTGAGACAGTGCTGTTTGTAGAGTTTCGCATAATGATCGGCACTGTATTGGCTAACAAAGTTAGTTTCGGCACCACTATTATTGAGGCTGCCGCCGACTATCTGTTTTACCTTGCCCTCATGGAGGTCTATGCATGGTCTAAATTGGGTCACAGGATATCTCTTATGGGATTAACTTTGGGGCTAGTATAACTAATCTGCAAATGCAGGTCTTCCCAGTTTTTCACAGATAAATTGACTAGCTTGAGAGAGTTTTTGTAAATCGACTCCGTGCGCTATATTTAGTTCGTCGAGTAACCTTATCACCTTTTCTGTTGCCACATTGCCCGATGCGCCTTCGGCATAGGGACAGCCACCTAAGCCAGCGACTGAGCTATCTATAGTGCCAATTCCCATAGCTAGAGACTGTTTTATATTATCAATAGCACGCCCATAGGTATCATGCATATGCATGGCTAATTTTAGGGGGGCAATGGTTTTGAGTAGCTCGGTTAAAAGTCTTTCAGTGATTTCTGGTGTAGCGACGCCAATAGTATCGCCTAGGGAAACTTCATAGCAGCCCATGGATAATAGGGCGCTGGCAATATCCTTAATTCGATGGTTGTCTACATCCCCTTGGTAGGGGCAGCCAGCTACGCAGGATATATAGCCCCTAACCCTAATATTTGCCGTTGAGGCTTTTTGGATAACCGCTTCAAATTTAGCGAGACTTTCATCGATACTGCAGTTGATATTTTTTTCGCTAAAGGCTTCGCTAGCCGCGGCAAAAACCGCCACTTCTTTTACATTGCACTCTATGGCTCGTTCAAGTCCACGCATATTGGGCGTGAGTGCAGTATAGACTGATTCACTGGCCCCTAGCTGGTTAAACACTTCATCACTACCCGCCATCTGTGGGACCCATTTGGGGCTAACAAAGCTACCGGCCTCAATGTTTTTCAATCCACAGCTAGCTAAGCGTTCAATGAGTTCGACTTTAGTGGCAATATCCAGACTGACAGCTTCATTCTGAAGCCCGTCACGCGGCCCAACTTCAACGATTTTAACGGCGCTGGGGTAGCTCATGGAGTTTACAGGCTATTATAGCTGCCACGATAAAACAGCAGTGGATCTAGTTGATTATCGGTAAATTTAAGTACTTCACCGGTAATAATAATATGATCACCGCCTTCATATTGCTGGGCTGTTTTACATTCGAAGCAGGCGCTGTAATGGGGGAGTATTGGAGTACCTGACAAACCCTCGGTGCATTGGATATTAGCAAATCGATCTTCGCCTGTTGTTGCAAACAGATTAGATAGGTCCTGTTGGTCGGCGGCTAGGATATGCACTGCAAAGGTCTCAGCGGCTATAAAGTCATCGAAACAGTTTGCAGACTTACTGATGCTCCATAGGATGAGCGGGGGTGTTAAAGAAACTGAATTAAAACTATTGGCGGTCATGCCAACTTTTTGGCCGTCTTTGCCTAGCGCGGTAATAATAGTTACCCCTGTTGCAAAGCTACCAAGTGCATTACGAAATTCAGTTTGGGTAAAGGGTTGTGTCACGCGTTAATACTCCTTGAGTTGCGCTACTGTTCCATCTAAAAAGGTAAATGGCCTAAGTGGGCAATAATGAAATTAATCTCCGGCGGTTGCAAGTGGTTTATAGGCTTGCAGCAATTTTTGTTCCCTGTTCGATGGCTGTTTTAGCATCCAGTTCACTTGCAGTTTCAGCACCACCAATTAGGTGGAACGGTTTTTCAAGGCCCTCAACAAGTTCGGTTAATGGATCCTGTCCTGCGCAGACAATAATATGATCAACAGCCAGTGTCTGCTGTTGATCATTTATCTCTAGATGAAGACCTTGGTCATCAATACGTTGGTAACTGCATCCATTGATCATTTTTACATTTTTTTTAGCCAAACCTGCTCGATGAATCCAGCCTGTGGTTTTACCAAGCCCTGATCCAACCTTGGATGTTTTGCGCTGCAGTAAATAAACTTCTCTAGGCGATGGGTCGGGCAGGGCATTGACCCCCTCAATACCACCCCGTGCATCCAGGGACATATCTATGCCCCATTCTTGCATAAATTTTTCTATATTCTCAGCGCTAGACTGTCCCTGATGGGTGATGAATTCTGCGGTATCAAAACCAATTCCCCCAGCGCCTAAAATAGCCACTCGGTTGCCCAATGGCTTTTTGTTGGCAATTACGTCGATATAGCTCATAACAGAGGAATGGTCTATGCCCTGTATATCGGGTTTTCTTGGAGTAATACCGGTGGCAATAATCACTTCATCAAATAGACTTTTATTGAGTTGTTCTACATTTACTCGGGTATTCAAGTTAAGGCATATATTGTTAAGTTCAATTTGTTTCTTGAAATACCTCAGTGTTTCGTGAAATTCTTCTTTGCCCGGTATCTGTTTGGCAATATTGAATTGCCCACCAATTTCAGATGCGGAATCAAATAATGCCACTCTGTGACCTCTCGAGGCTGCGGTTGTAGCGGCGGCAAGGCCGGCCGGTCCTGCACCCACAACGGCAATATCTTTGATTTGCTTGGCGGGTTGAATAACTAACTCGGTTTCATGACAGGCCAGTGGATTAACTAGGCAGCTACTAACCTTACCTAAAAACACATGATCTAAGCAGGCCTGATTGCAGGCAATACAGGTATTGATTTCATCGGCTCTATTTTCTTGAGCTTTTAAAACAAACTGTGGGTCAGCCAAGAAGGGTCTTGCCATAGAGACAATGTCTGCGTCCCCGCGGGCTAATACCTGTTCGCCAATTTCAGGGGTATTAATTCGGTTGGATGCCACCACTGGAATAGAAAATTCGTCTCTAAACTTAGCCGTCACCCAGGTAAAAGCCGCTCTTGGAACCTTTGTAGCAATGGTGGGTATTTTTGCTTCATGCCAACCAATACCCGTACTGATAATGGTGGCGCCAGCTTTTTCTACTGCTTTGCCTAGCTGAATCACTTCTTCGGCAGTACTACCGCCTTCAACAAGGTCGAGCATTGAGAGTCTGAAAATAATGATGAAGGCTTCGCCAACGGCTTCTCTAACCTGACGTACCACCTCGATGGGAAGTCTAATTCTATTTTCATAGCTACCGCCCCAACGGTCATCGCGTTTGTTGGTTCTGGCGGCTATAAATTGATTTAAAAAGTAGCCCTCTGAACCCATAATTTCGACACCATCATAGCCAGCTTTCTGTGCATTAACTGCAGTAGCCACATAGTCATTAATCTGTTTGACCACTTCTTTATCGGTCAGTGCTTTGGGTTTAAATGGGTTAATAGGGGCTTGAATCGCTGAGGGTGCCACAAGATTAGGTGAGTAGGCATAGCGGCCCGTATGTAAAATTTGCAGGCAGATCTTGCCATCTTCTTTGTGCACGGCATCCGTGATGAAACTATGGTCTGCTATATCTTGCTCAGTTTGTAAATTTTTTGTAGCAGAATGGGTGCCGCCCTCAGAATTGGGGCCAATGCCGCCAGTAACAATTAAGCCAACACCGCCTTTAGCGCGCTCTGCAAAAAAGGCAGCCATTCGGTGATGGCCGTCCTTAGATTCTTCAAGACCAGTATGCATAGAGCCCATAAGAACTCGATTTTTAAGTTGGGTAAAACCCAGATCAATTGGGCTTAGCAGATTTGGGTAGTTTTTATGTGCCATTGATTAACCCTCATTTACAGCAGATTAAGAGATGCTTTTTAATAAGATTACGCCAGCATTTTGACAGTGTCAAGATTGATTGATATATTGGTTTTATGAAAACATCCACCTCAACTAGCAAGCCTTCCGCTAAGTATCATCATGGCAATCTTAGGCAAACCCTATTAGCTGCAGCTAAACAGATGATTGCCGCGGATGGCATAGAATCATTGTCGCTTCGTAAACTTGCGGATAAAGTCAGTGTTTCTAGAACTGCGGCCTATCATTATTTCGATGATAAAAATGATTTGCTCTGTGCTATTGCTTCAGACGGATTCAGGCAGTGGCAGCAATTACTCAAGCAGAGTGAACAGCAAAATCAAACAGAACGTCAAAAATTTGAACAATACCTGATTAATTACATGGTTTTTGCCACCCATCATCCGGAAGAATATGAATTGATGTTTGGTCGCTGTATTTGGAAACAAGCTCAGTGTACGGAAGAATTGCAAACTATTGCTCACGGTACCTTTCAGCATCAGGTCGAGATGATGGCGTATTGGCAATCCATCGGCTTGGTTGCAGGGGATAACCCTCTGCGTACCGCGCAGATTATTTGGGGTACATTACATGGTATTGCCAAATTATTTATCGATGGTGTTTATGTTGATGACACTCGAGCTGAAGAAATTGTTAAGAGCGCACTCCCCATGTTTTTGGTACCTAAAGACTAAAAGTTTGGATTTTTTAAGATTTAGCTAAAAACTTTGTTTAAAACTGAACTATTTGGTTGCTGAATATAAGTTGCTGTGGCAGAATTGCCGCCTTTTTCACGTAGACCAAAATAATGGGCAGAAAAAAGCCTAATAGTTAAGTTAACGTGATGTATTAGTTTTTTGCGAGTGTGGCGGAATTGGTAGACGCGCTGGATTTAGGTTCCAGTGGGGTGACCCGTGAGAGTTCAAGTCTCTCCACTCGTACCATTTTAAACAATATCACCCTGTGGTTTTCAGGCTAAGCCTGTCATATTCTTTTACTGGGGTGACATTCAAGAGGTTTTTTCATGCAGGTTTCCATTGAGTCTAGCAAAGGTCTTGAGCGACAAATAAAGGTTGTTGTTCCAGCAGACAAAGTTGAAAGCGAAGTAACTCAGCGCCTCCAAAAGGCGACTAAGACAGTTAACATCAAAGGCTTCCGTAAGGGTAAAGTCCCCCTTAATGTTGTTAAGCAACAGTACGGTAAGGCTGTGCGCCAAGAGGTTGTTGGCGAGACTGTTAATTCGAGTTTTTACGAAGCGATTAAACAAGAAGACTTGCAACCTGTAGGCCAGCCGAAGATTGAAGCTGTGGTGGATAATGCTGGAGAGGATCTTGAATATACAGCGGTGTTTGAAGTTTACCCAACGGTTAAACTAGCCGATCTGAGTAAGGTATCTATTACCCGTCCAGTGGCTGATATTAATTCAGAAGATTTAGAAAAGATGATTGATGTACTTCGCAATCAACAGGCTTCTTTTGATGAAACAGATAAACCTGCAGTTGACGGCGATAAGCTTAATATTGATTTTGTTGGCACATTGCGCGGCAAAAAAGAATTCCCCGGTGGTTCAGCTGAGGGTCAAGACTTAGTGCTTGGTTCAAACAGCATGATTCCTGGTTTTGAAGAGGGTCTTGTGGGCGTGAGCGCCGGCGATGAAACTGATTTAAAACTAAAATTCCCTAAAGACTACCATGCTGAAGAAATCAAAGGTAAGGCGGTAACCTTCGCGGTTAAGGTCAATACGGTTTCAGCAAAAACGTTGCCAGCGCTAGATGATGACTTCTTCGCGATGTACGGTGTCGAAGCAGGTGGTGAAGAAAAATTCCGTGAAGACATTGAAGCTAACATGCAGCGTGAACTTAACAATGCAATTCGCAACAATGTTAAAAACAGAATCATGGACCAACTTTATACATTAAATAAAGTTGATGTTCCTCAGGCATTAGTTGCCAACGAAATTGTCCAGCTTAAAAAGCAAATGATCCAACAGTTTGGCGGCGGACAAGAAATTGATTTGAATATGTTGCCAGACGATATGTTCCAAGCTAAAGCTGCGCGCCGTGCTTCTCTAGGTGTTATTGTTTCTGAAGTAGTTAAAGTTGAAGCGCTAACCCCAGATGATGCACAGGTTAGAGCCCGCGTTGACGAAATTGCTTCAACCTATGAGACCCCTAAAGAAGTGGTTGATTACTACTATAGTAAACCAGAGCTACTGAGCTCAGTTGAAGCGGTTGTGTTAGAAGATCAGGTCACAGAACTTGTGCTTTCGAAAGGCAAAGTTAAAGAAGAAAAACTTTCTTACGAAGACGCTGTTAAGCCAGACCCAGAGCCGGAAGCTTAATAAAAAAACAGGTTGTACAGGTCCAAGTAGATTGTCGTATACTGCAAAATAATGTGCTCGTTTTTTCGAGTTACTCCGTATATTGATCAGCGAGGACCTAATGACATTTCAAATTCCAAATAACAGTCTAGATAATTTACAGGGTTTAGATACCCAAGCCAGTGGTCTAGTACCCATGGTGGTTGAGCAATCTTCCCGTGGTGAAAGAGCCTACGATATCTATTCTAGACTGCTCAAAGAGCGTGTAATCTTTCTAGTTGGCCAGGTTGAAGACCATATGGCTAACCTTATTGTCGCTCAAATGCTTTTCTTAGAGTCAGAGAATCCAGATAAAGACATTCATCTGTATATCAATTCGCCGGGCGGTTCTGTGACTGCAGGCCTATCAATTTACGATACCATGCAATTTATTAAACCTGATGTCAGTACCATGTGTATTGGACAGGCGGCTTCTATGGGTGCCTTTCTTTTATCGGCAGGTGCTGCTGGTAAACGTTTTTGCTTACCTAATGCTCGCACAATGATTCATCAACCTAGTGGCGGTGCTTCAGGTCAGGCAACGGATATCCATATTCAGTCTCAGGAAATTTTAAAAATTAAAGAGCGTCTTAACAGTATTATGGCTGAGCATACAGGTCAGCCGGTTGAGAAAGTTCAGCAGGATACCGAGCGAGATAACTTTATGAGTGCTGATGAGTCCAAGGCATATGGACTTGTAGACGAAGTACTCACTAAACGATAATAATGGCATCTACTTGGTTAGATGCACAATAGAATTAATTATTAATATATAGGCTCCAGAAATGAGTGAAGATGACACGGTAAATGACGGCGGTAAACTTTTATTCTGTTCTTTTTGTGGAAAGAACCAGAATGAAGTCAGGCGCTTAATTGCAGGTCCATCGGTTTATATCTGTGATGAATGCGTTGATCTTTGTAACGATATAATCACCGAGGAAAGTCAGGCTCCAGACGAGCAAGAAACCTCTGGCTCTCTGCCTGTGCCTACAGAAATTAAAACCACTCTCGATGACTATGTGATTGGACAAGAGCGTGCCAAGAAAATCCTTTCGGTAGCAGTCTATAACCATTACAAGCGACTTCAGGCTTCCAAAACACAGTCTGAAATTGAATTGGGTAAGAGTAATATTCTTCTTATTGGCCCTACGGGTAGCGGTAAAACTCTACTAGCAGAAACCCTTGCTAGACTCCTTGATGTGCCGTTTACAATTGCAGACGCAACCACATTGACCGAAGCCGGTTACGTGGGTGAAGATGTTGAAAATATTATTCAGAAGCTGCTGCAAAAATGTGATTATGATGTCGACAAGGCACAGCGCGGTATTGTCTATGTAGATGAAATTGATAAGATTTCTCGCAAATCAGATAACCCATCCATTACCCGCGATGTATCCGGTGAGGGCGTGCAGCAAGCACTGCTTAAGCTGATTGAGGGTACGGTTGCCTCTGTACCCCCTCAGGGTGGCAGAAAACACCCTCAGCAAGAGTTCCTGCAGGTTGATACCTCTAATATCTTATTTATCTGTGGCGGCGCCTTTGCTGGATTAGAAAAAGTTATTCGCGAGCGCTCGGAAAAGGGCGGCATCGGCTTCAGTGCTGAGGTTAATAGTAAGGATGATCGCAAGTCTGTGGGTGAAACCTTACTCGATGTTCAGCCTAGCGATTTGATTGGTTATGGTTTAATCCCTGAATTTATTGGCCGGTTACCCGTGGTTGCCACTCTAACTGAGTTGGATCGCGATGCATTGATCAATATTCTTGTAGAGCCTAAAAACGCGCTGGTTAAACAGTATCAAGCGTTGTTTGATATGGAATCTGTTGAGCTGGATCTGCGAACTGATGCCCTTGAGTCAGTGGCTGAAAAGGCGATCGAGCGCAAAACAGGCGCCCGTGGCTTACGCTCTATTCTAGAAACCATTCTTCTCGAGACTATGTACAAGATTCCATCGGAAGAAAATGTGATCAAAGTCGTAGTTGATGGTTCAGTTATCGAAGGTGAGAACGAACCCTTACTTGTTTATGAGCAAAAAGAAGCTAAGAAAGTGGCTTCCGATGAATAACCAATAATTATTAGTATTTTTTAATAATTTAGTGATTAAAAGTGCCCTATGGGCACTTTTTTTTCGTACAAATTTTGTAACAGTGCATTTTTTCCTTTTTTGGCAGTTGCTTTATGTTATTCAGCCCCCATATAGTTATTAGATGGGCCATACTTACTTAAAGACAAGCTTTAAGATAGATTAAGCCAAATTTTTTATAATCATATTTTTATGATGTCGAATTATCGATAGGTCAGGAGAATTATTAGATGGATTCCCAAAACATAGATACTCAGCCAAAAGTATATCCCTTACTACCTTTGCGGGATGTGGTTGTATACCCGCACATGGCAGTCCCATTATTTGTAGGCCGCGAAAAATCCATATTGGCGCTGGAAAAGGGAATGAGTACCGATAAGCAGGTGGTGCTAGTCACTCAAAAGGATCCTGCGGAGGATAGCCCTGCGCTCGATGATGTCCATCAAATAGGGACTCTGGCTACTATCTTACAGCTCCTTAAGCTTCCTGATGGCACGCTCAAGGTTTTAGTTGAAGGTTCTAGTCGAGTTAAGTTAGTGAATCCTGTTGAGGGTGAGCATTTTCTTGAGACGCAATTTGAAACCTTGGCGGTTGAAGATCAGAATGAAAAAGAAGTGGGTGCGCTTTCTCGTGCCACTAAAATGCTGTTTGATCAGTATGTTAACTTGAACAAAAAAATACCTTCGGATGTTATTACCACGGTCAATGCTATTGAAGACAAAGATCGTCTTGCAGACACCATTGCTTCGCATATGACCCTGAGTCTTACTCAGAAGCAGGAGGTATTGGAAATTGCTGATCTAGCCAAGCGTTTTGACCATCTTATGGGCTTGATGGAAACCGAAATTGACCTCGCTGAGGTTGAGCAACGTATCCGCGGTCGAGTTAAGAAGCAGATGGAAAAAAGCCAACGCGAGTACTATTTGAATGAGCAGATAAAAGCCATTCAAAAAGAGCTAGGTGATGAAGACGGTGTTTCTGAAATTGAGCAGCTTGAAGGAAAAATTGATGAAGCGGGCATGCCTAAGTCTGCACTCGAAAAGGCTAAATCTGAGCTGTCTAAGTTAAAAATGATGTCGCCCATGTCGGCTGAAGCTTCAGTGCTGCGTAACTATATAGACTGGATATTAGGTGTACCCTGGAAGAAACGCTCAAGAGTAAAGCATGATCTTAAAAGTGCAGAGAAAACTCTGAGTAAAGACCACTATGGTCTTGAAGAGGTTAAGGAGCGCATTTTAGAGTATCTTGCTGTGCAGAAGCGCGTGAAAAAATTAAAAGGCCCGGTACTCTGCTTGGTGGGCCCACCAGGGGTTGGTAAAACCTCCTTAGGTGAGTCAATTGCCAAGGCTACAGGGCGAAAGTTTGTTCGTATGAGTTTAGGTGGTGTGCGTGATGAATCAGAGATCCGTGGTCATCGCAGAACCTATATTGGCTCATTGCCCGGTAAGATTATTCAAAAATTATCCAAAGTAAAAACTAAGAACCCCTTATTTTTACTGGATGAAATCGACAAGATGGGCATGGATCATCGTGGAGATCCGGCCTCTGCGCTGCTTGAGGTGCTAGACCCAGAGCAAAACCACACGTTTAATGATCACTACTTAGAAGTTGATTATGACCTATCAGAGGTGATGTTTATCTGTACCTCTAACTCGATGAATATCCCAGGGCCACTTTTGGATCGTATGGAAGTTATACGAATTCCGGGATATACCGAAGATGAGAAGGTAGCTATTGCTGAAAAGTATCTTATTCCTAAGCAGTGTAAAGCCAACGGATTGAAAGCCAATGAATTAGAAATTGATCAGGATACATTGCGTGATGTAGTGCGTTTCTATACCAGAGAAGCCGGTGTGCGTGGATTGGAGCGTGATATTGCTAAAATCTGCCGTAAAACGGTCACCAAAAACGTTCGTGATAATACTGATGAGTCAGTAAACCTTAAGCCCGAGGGCTTAGAGGACATGCTGGGCGTACATCGCTTTGATTACGGTCGTGCTGAGGCCGAAAACCAAATTGGACAGGCCACTGGACTTGCTTGGACTCAGGTGGGTGGAGAACTGCTTAATATTGAGGCCTCTGTAATACCCGGTAAAGGTAATATGGTTAAAACTGGTTCCTTGGGCGATGTTATGCAGGAGTCTATTCAGGCGGCACTGACTGTTGTTAGAAGTCGGGCGCAGCAGCTAGGTATTAGGAAGAATTTCCACAGAGAGCACGATATCCATATTCATGTGCCTGAGGGTGCAACTCCGAAGGATGGACCATCCGCTGGTATCAGTATGTGCACCACGCTGGTCTCTGTTTTAACAGGCATACCGGTTAAGTCGACAGTGGCCATGACCGGTGAGATCACATTGCGCGGTCAGGTGCTGAAGATTGGTGGGCTTAAAGAGAAACTACTTGCGGCGCACCGTGGCGGTATTACCACAGTGATTATTCCTTATGACAACGCCCGCGATTTAAAAGAGATACCAGATAATATAAAAAATGATCTGGAGATCTGTCCGGTTAAATGGATCGATGAAGTCCTTGAAATTGCACTCGAAAACCCACCTAAGGCATTGAGTGAAGAGGACTATAATCAGGGTAGTAAGGTCGAAAATGGCATGGAAAACAACTTAAGACCAAGTACACACTAGGTTGTAGAGCAAATTTATTTTAAAAGTTAGCTTGACCCGATCAATTGCTATTGGTATAAAGTTGTTCAGAAGCCCTTAATTACCATGGTTTAACCCAAATAAATGGTTTAAAGGCTCAATGTCCGGACAATTTAATTTCATAAAAAAAAGGGGAACACTGTGAATAAATCTGAATTAATCGACGCTATCGCTGATTCTGCTGACCTATCTAAGTCTTCTGCTGCTCGTGCTCTTGACGCTGTACTAGGTTCAGTTCAAGGCGCTCTTGCAAATGGCGACCAAGTTTCATTGGTTGGTTTTGGTACTTTTTCTGTTAAACACCGCGCTGCTCGTTCAGGTCGCAACCCACAGACTGGTGCTGAGATTCAAATCAAAGCTTCAAACGTACCAAGTTTCAAAGCTGGTAAAGCTCTGAAAGACTCTGTGAATTAATAAACAAACTTTACTAGTCTTATAGAATAGTAAGGAACTTGTTTGAAAAGGCGCATTCCATGCGCCTTTTTTTAATTTGGAATAGAAAAAATGTTACTAGATTTTAGAAATAACCTCCGCGGTGTTGCCTTCGGTATCACAATCGTAATCGCTCTTATCTTTGCTTTAACTGGCACAGGTTCACTCTTTTTAAGTACACCAGACTCTGAGTCTGCGATTGTGGTTAATGGCGCTGATATTAGTGAAAGAGAAGTGATGCAAGCCACAGCTCGTGAGCGTGCAAGAATTCTTAACTCAAATCCTGATATGGATCGCAGCTTAGTTGAAGACGAAGCGCTGCGTCCACAGGCTATGCGTCAACTTATTTACAGAGAGCTTCTTATTCAGGCCGCCAAAGAGCAGGATCTCGGTGTAGATCCAGCATTAATTAGCGATTTAATTTTGGATGTAGAGCAGTTCCAAACTGATGGTCAGTTTGATGAGGATCGCTTCCGCTACGCTATTCGCAGCCAAGGTTATACCTCTAGCTCAAAATTTACTGAGATGCTGACAGATCAATTCCTAGTCGAGCAGCTCTCTAATGGAATCATTAACTCAAGCTTTGTTACCGATTCTGAATTATCAACATTGATAGCGCTTGCTGAGCAAAAGCGTAGCTTTGATTATGCTCGCTTAGCGTTAAAGCCGTTTAAAGATGCGGTTGCCCTAACTGATACTCAGATTTCTGAGTATTATGAGGAAAACCTAGTGCAATACATGACAGAGCGAAAGCTTTCGGTTGAATATATTGAACTGAATTCGGCTATGTTATTGCAAGATCAAGAGGCTACTGAAGAAGATATTCAAGCGCGCTTTGAACAGGAAAAACAATCTGCTGATAATAGTTCATCACTTCGTGCGGCACATATTCTGCTAGGTGAAGCTAGCGCTGAGCTGATTGCTGAAGTTCAGGCAAAAATCGATGCCGGTGATGATTTTGCTCAACTAGCCAAAGATTACTCTGAGGATGTTGCCACTGCTGAAAATGGCGGTGATCTAGGCTTTACTACTGGTGATACTTTCCCTGAATCCTTTGAAGATGCCTTAGCGGCTTTAGAAGTAGGTCAGGTATCCGCGCCAGTGGAAACAGTTTCTGGTACACACTTTGTGAAGTTACTTGAAATTGAAAAGACAGAGTTCTTATTTGAAGAGCAATCTGAACGCATTGCGCAAGAACTTAAGCAAGAAGCTGCCGACAGCCTCATGGTAGAAAAGCTTGAAAACCTTAAAGAGATGGCATTTAACGCGGATAATCTGCAAGAAGTTGCAGAAGATTTAGCCCTCGTAGCTAATGTTAGTGAGCCATTTACAGTGAATGGCGGTGCAGGCATTGCTTCATCGACGGCGGTGGTTAATGCAGCCTACAGCCCTGAAGTGGCTGATGATGGCTATGCCAGTGAAGTACTGGATTTAGGTGATGACAACTATGTGGTGTTGAAACTTAAAGAAGACTTCCCATCGAGACAGCAAAGTCTTGAAGAGGTTAAGGCTAACGTGATTAGCAGTCTAACCAACTCAATTGCTCAGACTACTATTGATGCCAAGGCTGAAGAGATTCAGGCGCGCCTAACGGCGGGTGCATCAATAAAAGCTGTGGCCGATGAATTTAATCTAGAGATTACCTCGGTAGACGCCGGCGCGCGTAACAATGCACAGGTGGATTCAGAAGTGAATGCCTATGTATTTGAACTGCCAACGCCAAGAGGTGCAGAAGTTAAAGACGGCTTTAATACCGCTAATGGTGACTTTGTTGCCATTCAGCTATCTGAAGTTGTTTTGGCTGACACTGACGCCGTTGAAGAAGCTCGTGTTGAGCAGATTCGTTCAATCGTTGAAGCATCAACCCGCAATAAAGAGTTTTCTTCTTACCAAGAAACATTGATTGATCAGGCTAGCATTAAACAATAATTCTAGCCTGTAAGAAAAAAGGCATAGCACCAGTGGCTATGCCTTTTTTTTGTCTTTATGATATTGCAGTGACATTGGGTATTAACGCAATACCTTAAGGCAGGTATGTTTTAAGGGGATTCTTAAGGGCAAGCTCAATAGATTAAATCCGCAATGGATTAATATATAACGTCAACCGTTGCCCCGGCTGAAGATACTTATTCTTGTCCAGTTTATTCCACGACGTAATATCAGAAATCTTTAGATTAAATTTCTTGGCTATTAGATACAGCGAATCGCCACTGCGAACCTGGTAGTTAAGCTTTCTTATGGGTGTCGCCTTAGGATTGCTAGGCGCCTTAATAATCAATACCTGACCCACATTAATTAGGTTACTGCTTAAATTATTTGAGCGCTTTAGATTGCGAATAGAGACCTTATGTTTTTCGGCAATTTCTGACAATGTATCGCCAGCCACCACAGTGTAGGTTTGGGTCTGTAAGGTCTTATATTCTGTAAGTACCGCGACTTCACCATTGGGTGGTATGCGCAGTATTTGACCAACCCGTAAAAAATCATTTCTTAGACGATTGGTGCTTTTAATCTGGGTCGTGGTCTGTTGGTAGCGCTTGGCAATATGCGATAGGGTGTCGCCTGATTGAACAATATATTCTCGGTACTGAGCCCAGGTTGATGGGTCAGTGGTGGCTAGGAACTCACTAAGCACGCCACTCTTATCAACGGGCAGTAAAACGCTGTAACCGGTCTTAGGGGGTGTTACTGAGCGTCTGTAAGCTGAATTGAGCTGGGTAAAGGTGACTTCATCAACGTCAGTGACTTCGATGATTTTGGCGAGCTCAATTTGCCCGGGAAGTTCGACAATATCAAAAAAGCTACTGTTGTCGATTTCAGGTAATTTTATTTGATGTTTCTCGGCATCTTTAACAATGCTGGCAAGGGCCATCAGTTGCGGTACGTAGTTTTTGGTTTCTCGGGGCAGTCGCAGTGACCAGAAATCGGTGGTTTTACCGAGGCGACGATTTTTACGGATAGCTTTTCTTACCGCACCTTCACCCGAGTTGTAGGCGGCGAGGGCATGCATCCAGTTGCCACTAAATTGTTTATTGAGGTAGGCAAGGTAGGTTGCGGCGGCGGCTGTGGATTGCACCACATCGCGACGGCCCTCATACCAGCGGCTTCTTTCTAGCCCTAATGAGGTTGCTGTAGATGGAATAAACTGCCACAGGCCTACGGCATGACTTGGGCTATATGCTAGCGGGTCATAGTTGCTTTCAACAATGGGTAATAGTGCCAGTTCTAGGGGGAGATTGGCATTTTCTAACTGTTCGGTGACGTGGAACAGGTAGGGTGTTGAACGCTTAAATAATATATTGAGATTATGCGGGTTCTTAAGGTAGCGATTGAGTTGCTTATTAGCTGTATAAGGAAGCTTTTCAGGGGTAATTTCAAAGCCATCGCGCAAACGTTGCCATAGATCCACGGGGGCTTCAGGCTCTTGCTGTTCAATATTGGCTTGTTGCTCTGACTCAGTGGTCGTAACTTGCTCAGAAAGCTGTTCTGAGTCTAGTTGTTGTTTCTCTAGCTCTGCAGCACTTTTGGCTAGGGGCTGGGTCGCGTTTAGATCAATAATTGGGGCTTTTTCAGCTGCTGTTTGATTGTCTAATTCTGAGGTTTTGATGTTATCTTCGAAGGGCGCACATCCTACAAGCCTAAGGCTGATAACCAGTAGGCAGAGGTAGAAAAGTTTAGTTTTCGACTTAGATAACAGCATAAACTTAATGTAGACCTTTTTTTCAGGGAGCGGGATTGTAACGATCATCGTCTGTATTAACAACAGAACAAGAAATATGAAGCCCTTTTTAATACTTAATCCGGTAGGGGATTAGTTTGGAACATGGTAGGATTTAATTTATTATTTTTTTATTAATGATTTATGAAATTTAACCGCGCACTGTTCGCCTCATTATTTTCTAAGTATCTGGCTATTAGGCCAGAGTCTCGGGCGATGTCGCTGGAAAGCTGGAAAAGCCAACAGTTTGGTCAGTATTTGCTAGATGCTGAAAGACAGCTTTTGGCGCGGGACTGTGCGAATCTGTCGGGCTATCGGCTTATGCATTTGGGTTTAACTGGCGCAGGCTGTGCATTGGAGCCTTTTGCTCAGTTGCATCAGTTTTATATTCGGCCTTCGAGTGGAGACTTAACTTTTGATTGTAGTTCTGCAGTTGCCAACTATGAAGATTTGCCCTTACCCTCCGATACCCTAGATGTGGCGATTATTCAGCACGCTCTGGAGTATTCAGAATCTCCCCAAGCAGTTTTGTCGGAAGCGGCTAGAGTTTTGGCGCCGGGCGGGCATTTGATTCTTTGTGTTTTCAATCCCCTCGGACCTTTGGGGCTGGTTAAATGGCCCATGCGGTTGTTTACCCATCGCTCTGAGTACGATTTTTTTGGCCTGCGAAAGTGCCGTATCCATGACTGGCTGTCATTGCTTAATTGCGAGGTGACGGAGATGCAGAATGGCGCTTATAATTTACCTGTGGAGCGTAAAGGTTGGTTGGAGCACGGTTCTCTTTGGGAGCGTACCTGTCAAAAGATTGGCTTTCCGCTGGGTAATTTTTATATGATTCATGCCGTCAAGCGTGTGGCGGGCGGAATAAGAAATACATCGACCTCTTGGCAACCCATAGCCGCTAAGGCCTATGGCACTAAACGAGAATCAATTAATCAATCGACAACGGGCAGTACAGAATAACAATGAAAAGCGTAGAAATTTTTACTGATGGTGCCTGTAGAGGTAATCCTGGCCCCGGCGGCTGGGGTGCACTTTTGCGCTATGGCGATAATGAGCGTTCGCTGTGGGGCGGGGAGCCAGACACCACTAATAACCGTATGGAATTAATGGCAGTTATTCAGGGGTTGTTGGCTTTGCAGAGATCCTGTGAGGTTCAGGTTACATCCGATTCCACCTATGTATTAAAGGGTATTCAGGAATGGATGCCAAATTGGAAAAAGAAAGGCTGGAAAACTGCCGCTAAAAAGCCGGTTAAAAATGCAGATCTGTGGAAGCAGTTAGATGAGTTAGTTGTGCTGCATAGTATTGATTGGCAATGGGTTAAGGGTCATAGTGGCCATAGAGAAAATGAAATAGCTGATCAGTTGGCCAATCGTGGCATTGATGAGCTAGATTGATGAGCTAGATTGATGAGTTGGATTAAGTGAACCCATGAGACAGATTGTTTTAGATACAGAGACCACCGGCCTTGAGACCTCTCAGGATCATCGTATTATTGAAATTGGCTGTGTTGAGCTAGTTAACCGTAAGTTGACGGGCAAACATTACCATCAATATATTAATCCTCAGCGAAAGGTTGATGAAGGTGCTATGCAGGTGCATGGAATTACCGATGAATTCCTTGAAGATAAACCCCTGTTTGCAAACGTTGTGGATGAGTTTTTGGCCTTTGTGGGTGATGCTGAATTAGTGATTCACAACGCGCCCTTTGATGTGGGCTTTATTGATCATGAATTATCCAAGTTACCCAAGCACCCTAAGTCAATTGCTGGACTCTGCTCGATTATTGACACCCTTGCCGTAGCCAGAAATAAACATCCGGGCCAGAGAAATAATCTTGATGCTCTGTGTAAGCGTTATACGGTCGATAATTCGCAGCGAGATTTACACGGCGCATTATTAGATGCTGAAATTTTAGCGGATGTTTACCTGATCATGACCGGTGGTCAGGTCAATTTAAATATTAACGATCAATCCAGTGCCGATAAGGGCTCTTCAGGCGCCAGTTCGGGAGTTCGCCGGCTCTCTGCTGATCGTTCACCCCTAAAGGTTATTAAAGCCAATGACTCTGAGCTAAGCAGTCACCAGCAGAAACTCGATACCATTAAGGATGCCAGTGGCCAATGTGTTTGGCAGGATACCACTCAGTAAGTTGATCTATGGGCGCTTCTAAGGTGGACAGCATACTGCCTACCAAAATACCTCATCAAACTCAGCAATTTCGACAGTTAGCGTCGAAACTTGTGCCTGCGGTACTGAGCCGTGATCTATATCGCTTAACCCAACAGTTAAAAAAACTTGAGCGCCTTGCTGACAAGCCAAAGGAGCAGGCTTCTCTTTGGGAGAAATGGTCGGTTGCAGTGGCTAAGTCTCAGGACTGGGTGGTAAAACGTGCGGCTTCTTTTCCTGAGATTAGTTTCCCAGACCTTCCGGTTAGTGGGCGAGCAGATGAAATTCGCGACCTGATTCAAGAAAACCAAGTGGTGGTGATTGCCGGTGAAACGGGGTCAGGTAAAACCACGCAGTTGCCTAAAATTTGTCTTCAGGCTGGCTGCGGGCGACGTGGATTAATTGGCCATACCCAGCCGCGTCGAATTGCCGCTCGCTCGGTGGGCAGTCGACTAGCTGAAGAGCTGAAAACTACTCTGGGTGATAAGGTGGGTTATCAGGTCAGGTTTTCTGATCAGTCCAATCGTGACACTCTAATTAAGCTGATGACCGATGGTATTTTGTTGGCTGAGATACAACGGGATCGATATCTGAGTGCCTATGATTGCATTATTATTGATGAGGCCCATGAGCGCAGTCTGAATATTGATTTCTTGTTGGGTTATTTAAAGCAAATATTGCCCAAGCGACCGGATCTTAAGCTGATTATTACCTCAGCGACTATTGATGTAGAAAAGTTTTCTAAACACTTTGATGATGCGCCTGTGATTGAGGTTTCGGGCCGTACTTTCCCAGTGGATATTGTTTATGACAATATGCAGGAAAGCACCCTTGATTTGGATCGTTTAATCATTGATCGATTGTTAGATATTGAGTCCCTAAAAAAACAGGGTGATGTATTGGTTTTTTTGAGTGGCGAGCGGGAAATTCGAGAAACTAGCTTGGCTATACGGCGAGCGCAAATTCCCCATCTTGAAGTAGTGCCACTCTATGCTCGATTAAGTCTTGCTGAACAACGAAAGATCTTTTCACCCCATAAGGGGCGAAGGGTAGTGCTGAGCACCAATGTGGCTGAGACCTCATTAACGGTACCAGGTATTGGTTATGTGATCGATGCTGGCCGTGCTCGACTATCCCGTTACAGTTATCGCACTAAGGTTCAGCGACTGCCTATCGAGGCTATCTCGCAGGCCAGTGCCAATCAGCGTGCGGGTCGCTGTGGTCGGGTCCAAAAGGGTACCTGTTATCGACTGTATTCTGAGGAGGACTTTGCTTCTCGCGCCGAATATACAGACCCTGAAATTATCCGTACCAACCTAGCCGCTGTTATCTTACAAATGCTCCATGCGCGGATTGGTGATATTCGTGATTTTCCGTTTATTGATAAACCTGATTCACGCATGATCAATGATGGTTATAAATTGCTTGAGGAGTTGCAGGCGGTTGATAAAAAGGGTGCGCTCACCCGCTTGGGTAAGACCTTAGTGGCTATTCCACTAGACCCTAAGTTTGCCCGTATGCTGGTTGAAGCCTCCAAGTTGGGTTCGCTCAGTGAATTAATGATGATCACTACCGGTTTGAGTATTCAGGACCCTAGAGAGCGACCGGCAGATAAACAACAGGCTGCAGATCTTAGCCATAAGCAGTGGCAGCATGAAGATTCTGATTTTTTATCACTGGTTAATCTTTGGCAGCATTTTGAAGAAAAGCGCCAAGAACTCTCAGGTAATCAGTTTGCTAAATATTGTCGCGCTAATTTTGTCTCGCCCCTGCGAATGAAAGAGTGGCGAGACCTCCATCATCAGGTTCACAGTGCCTGTCGCAGCTTGGGTTTAACGGATAACAAGCAGCCGGCTGATTATCG
>JAHEHM010000059.1 GCA_024644585.1 Porticoccaceae bacterium
ATCCCGAAGAAATTAAACGCCTGGTATTTAGTTCGGCGCAAGAATTGTCAGACAATGAAGAGCGTATTCCTTTAAAGGAAGTTCATCTTAATAAGGCGCCGATACTAGCTACCCCGAAAGTTGTAGATACTAATGTTGCTAAGCGATTATCCATGGATATCACCCGCTGCGAGCAAAACTGGCAGCGCTTAAAACAGGTTGATTTACAGCAAAAATTAAAGACTGTGTATGCTAAGCGAGATTACCCAGTCGCGCCTGAAGCTGAGCAGCAACTTTATGCAGGTTTTTTAGCTAACCAGGATAAGGCTATTCTTGAACCTGTCAGACGCGCAACGATTAATGATTTTAAACAGCAAAATTTTTATTTTTCTGATGATCGTTACAATCGTTTGTTATTTAATTATAAGGCGCGCTATTTCGCTGATAGCTTAGCGGATAATGAGAAAAGTCAGTGGGCAGACAGTTGCCGTTGGCGGCTGACAGACAGTGGTTCTGGCTATATCACTTTAGAGCAGCAAAAAAATGAAATTGCTGATTTATTATCACAGGCTAATTTGAGTTCAGAAAAAAAGAAAATTTTAGTCGCTTTACAGAGTTGGAGTGCTCAGGTGGCTAATAAATTCGCCATTAAAAGTCAGTCGTTATAGTCAAAATAATGACTTATTCGCTGCTCTTGCCTCTACAAATGATATTGCCACTAGAGTCGTGTCGCTAAAAAGGCTAAAATTCACCCAATGGCATTCATCGATCGAGGCAATGGTTTGAATTTTCAAGGCGCCCACATACTCTCAATTAATCAATTTGAGAAACAAGATGTCACCCGCGTATTTGATGTTGCGGACCAGATGCAACCCTACGCACTTCGAAAAAAAGTCACTCGAGTATTAGAGGGTGCGATTCTTGGTAATATGTTCTTCGAAGCAAGCACCCGAACTCGCGTAAGTTTTGGGTCTGCTTTTAATCTACTAGGCGGAGAGGTAAGGGAAACTGCTGGGTTTGAAAGTTCAGCTCTGGTAAAAGGCGAGTCTCTTCAGGATACCGCACGCGTGCTATCTGGGTTTAGTGATGTTATCTGTATGCGTCACCCCGATGAGGGTTCGGTAGCTGAATTTGCTACCGCTAGTCGAGTGCCGGTAATGAACGGTGGTGATGGTGCTAATGAACATCCTACCCAAGCATTACTCGACCTGTATACGATTCGCAAAGAGCTAGCAGCAACAGGACGTGACATTGACGGCCTAACCATTGCGATGGTTGGCGATTTACGGCATGGGCGAACAGTGCATTCTCTGTGTAAGTTATTATGTCTTTATGACAATGTTAAGGTTGTACTGGTATCGCCCAAAGAACTGTTATTACCAGCGGCGCTAATTGACGCGATGCGCTCTTCAGGGGTTGCTGTGCAGACCTCAGAAGATTTGGCTCCTAGTATTGCCGATGTCGATATTGTCTATTCAACCAGAATTCAAGAAGAACGCTTTGGTAGCAAGCAAGAGGCTGATCTTTATCGTGGAAGATTTAGATTAAATCAAGCTATCTACACTGAGTTTTGCCAGCCCAATACGGTGATTATGCATCCACTGCCTCGAGATTCGAGAGCGGACGCAAATGAATTAGATAATGACCTCAATAATAACCCTAATTTGGCCATATTTAGACAAACAGACAATGGCGTTTTGGTGCGCATGGCTCTGTTTGCACTGGTTCTTGATGTGGTTGATACTGTTGATAAGTACTCCCATGATATTCGCTGGTACAATGCCCGCGCATAGCTCAATAAGATAACAATAACACTGAGGTATCTGGTATATCCTCAAAACTAGCAAGGGTTAAATCACAGGCAAAGTAATGAATCAGTTTGATGATATTCGTCCCTACAGGGATTCAGAAGTTCCAGATGTACTTGCGCGATTAATTGCCGACCCAGAATTTATTGATTTACTCTTATCTCGCCGCGCTCCTCTTCTCATGCGCTTTATGCCCTGGATAATGAAACCAATTGCTCGACCTTTACTAAGACGGCATTTGCGACATTTAACCCGTCATGTGGAAACCGTAGTTGATTTTCAAGATCATATTAAGGTGGGTTTACAGAATGTATTGGATAAAACCACTGATGGCTATAGTTTTGGTGGTTTAGATCAGCTTGATCCAGACAAATCCTATCTATTTATTAGTAATCATCGCGATATTGCTTTGGATCCGGCTATGGTTAATTTGGCACTTCATACAGTGGATCAAGAGACCGTTAGAATTGCCATAGGTGATAACTTGCTAAGTAAGCCTTTTGCCAGCGACCTTATGCGAGTTAACCGCAGCTTTATCGTTAAGCGATCGGTTGAGGGGCGAAGAGAAAAGCTCGAGGCGCTTAAAAATCTATCTGCGTATATTCGCTTTAGTGTCGCAGAAGACAATGCTTCTTGTTGGATTGCACAGGCGGAAGGGCGCGCTAAAGACGGCTTTGATCGCACTGATACTGCCTTATTAAAAATGCTGACTTTGTCGAAATCAAAACAACAGGCATTTGGTGAAGCTATTGGCCAGTTGCAACTCATGCCAGTGTCACTTTCCTATGAATATGACCCCTGTATTATTGAAAAATCTAGAGAGCTCTATGCAGCAGAACAGGGTGAAACCTATTTAAAAGCTGAATTTGAAGATTTGGATAGTATTCAAAAAGGGCTTTTGGGTTATAAGGGCCGTGTGCAGGTAAATTTTGGTGATCCGATTGGTAGCCATTTTGAAACACCCGAGGATCTTGCGCAAGAAATCGATCGTCAAATTTATGCGTTGTATCAAATTTTCCCTACCAACATTATTGCCTGGCAAACACAGGCTGAAAGAGATAATGCTGTGGTTGAACAGCTTAAACAGCAGTGGCCAGAGGAGGATTGGATTGCCGCTGAAGCCAAGTTTAACGAGCATTTACAAACGGTTCCTGCTGAACATAGATTATTGGTTATTGACGCTTACGCCAAACCGGTTGAAAATCAACTAGACTTGCAACAGCAGCCGCCCGTTGTGGGTAGCTTAATTAATGAGGATGCTACTGTTTGTTAGATCAATCTACCAAGGAAACCATTCAGCAGGGTTATCGCCAATTTCTAAAATCTCGTGATTTAAAGCCAAGGCTTGGGCAAAAGCAGATGATTGCTGCTATTGCTAATAGTCTCGGGCATAGTGATGCAGATAAGCGCTTAGGGGTAATTGAAGCAGGAACAGGAACGGGTAAAACCGTAGGCTATCTTTTGTCGGCTCTGCCAATAGCCCGTGCCAAAGAAAAAACAGTGGTGGTTGCCACCGGCACCATTGCACTTCAAGAGCAGTTAATTCTTAAAGATATTCCCGATTTGTTAGAAGCCTGTGACTGGGACCATCAGGTCGCCTTGGTCAAAGGTCGTGGCCGTTATGTTTGTAATATGCGTTTAGAGCAGTGTCTAGACGCGATCAAATCTAAAGAAGCTGGATTGTTTCTATTTGAAGATGAGATGCCCTTCAATCCCAATGCACAAAGTGAGGCGCTTTACCAAGAACTGTCTGAATCCCTAGAGAATAATAGTTGGGATGGTGACCGTGATGCCTGGGATACGCGCATTCCAGATACCGATTGGCAAACGCTCACCGTTGATCACCGTCAATGTACCGGACGGCGTTGTCAGTTTGTGGATCAATGTCCCTTTTTCAAAGCTCGTGCAGAGCTTGAAGAAGCCGACTGTATAGTGGCCAATCATGATCTAGTGATGGCTGACTTAGCCTTAGGTGGGGGTGCTATTTTACCTCCGCCCGAAGACTGTATTTATATTTTTGATGAGGGCCATCGCCTGGGTGAAAC
>JAHEHM010000046.1 GCA_024644585.1 Porticoccaceae bacterium
TTGATGCTTTCGATTTGCATGCAGTGGATTATGTTCTCAAGCCTTTGGATAGTGAGCGTATTGCACGCTCTGTTGATCGTGCCATAGATCGCCTTAAAAATGATGTTGATCGCAGCTTTAAAAGCCCGCTTATTGGCGCTATCGAAGAGATTTCTGAGCGCGCGTCTAAAGAAAAGTCTGATGAGTCTGTTAATAATCTACCTGATGGTATGAAGCGCAAGCTACTGGTGCGGGATTCTGGTGTGGTCAAAGTGATTCCTTTTGACGATATTGATTGGGTGGATGCCGCGGGTGACTATATGTGTGTCCATGCTGTGGGTGAAACCCATGTTATTCGCAGTACCCTGCGAGATTTAATGAGCAAGTTGGATGATAACTTATTTGTGCGTATCCATCGTTCAACTATTGTTAATGTGGAGCGGGTGGTGAGTGTTACACCTTTACAAAAGGGCGGTAGCCTCTTGCATCTCACTCAGGGTGAGTCTCTCAAGGTGAGTCGTAATTATCGAGACTCTATTAGAAAATTCTTTAAATAAATTCTACCAAGCGTCGTTTTTATAGGATAAAACCCACTTATTCCTTTTGTCGCATGTTATGCGGTGATAGCCGCATTCAGTCTTTTAACTAGCCACAGTTCGTGGCAATCTTCGCGCCCTATTAGTTTGCATGAATACCCAGTTTAATTTTTATTTTTGCTGGGTTTTTATACATATTGATCATCTAAAATGGAATTAAATAATGATGTCTATCGTCGCGCGATTAAATGGTTTTGTTCGATTTATACCTCAGTTCAAAAAAAATGCTCTTACTTCGGTTATATTTTCTCTGTTACTGCTTATGGTCCAGTCTTGCACTGATCATCAAGCCAGTGCTGATTCATTAGAACAGCGGGTACAAGAAATTTTGTCATCCATGACTCTTGAGCAAAAAGTAGGGCAGATGATTCAGGGTGAAATTCGCTTCATGTCACCCCAGGATGTTAAGGATTATTCAATTGGTTCTGTTTTAAACGGTGGCGGGGCTTTTCCTAACAATGATCAGAATGCTTCGATAGATGACTGGTTAGCGCTCGCTGACGCCTATTACAGCGCATCTATGGATACTAGCGCTGGTGGTGCAGGTATTCCCATTATTTGGGGTACAGATGCCGTGCATGGCCATAATAACGTGGTTGGTGCCACATTGTTTCCTCATAATATTGGTTTGGGTGCGGCTAACGACCCAGCATTAATGCGCAGTATTGGTGAAGCAGTGGCTAAAGAAGTGGCTGTAACCGGTTTGGATTGGATCTTTGCACCTACAGTTGCCGTGGTTAAAGATTACCGTTGGGGCCGAACCTATGAAGGCTATAGCTCCGAAGCCGCTATCCCTAAAGCCTATGCTAGTGAGATTGTTATCGGCATGCAGGGTGACATTAATGAGCTTGCTACTCGTCATGATAAGGTCATTGCCACCGCTAAACACTTTATTGGAGACGGTGGAACTTATCGAGGAATTGATCAGGGTGATACGCTTCTCAGTCTTGAGGCACTCCTAGAGCTGCATGGTCAGGGTTATCATTCTGCGATTGAAGCAGATGTGCAAACAGTGATGGCTTCGTTTAATAGCTGGAATGGTGAAAAAATTCATGGTCACCGTCAATTACTAACTGATATATTAAAGGATCAGATGGGCTTTGATGGCATTCTGGTTAGTGACTGGAATGGTACCGGTCAGGTTCAGGGTTGTACGGATGAAATCTGTGCTCAAGCGATTAACGCCGGTATTGATATGGTGATGGTTCCTGAAGACTGGAAACCCATGCTGCTTAACACCATTGAGCAGGTTAAAGAGGGTTTAATTCCTATGTCGCGCATCGATGATGCAGTGACTCGAATTCTTCGGGTTAAGCTTCGTCTTGGGCTCTATCAGAAGGGGCTTCCTTCTAGTCGAGAGCTTGCCGGTAATCAGCGATTAATGGGCTCTAAACAGCACCGTGAAATTGCTCGCGAAGCGGTACGAAAGTCACTGGTTCTTCTCAAAAATCAGCAAAATATATTGCCTATTAAACCCAATCAACATGTGTTGGTTGCCGGCGATGGCGCCAATGATATTGCCAAGCAAAGTGGTGGTTGGACCATAACTTGGCAGGGTACAGAGCTTGATAATAGTGATTTCCCTAATGCAACTTCAATATACCAAGGAATACAACAGGCAGTAACTAGCAATGGCGGCTCAACGGAATTAAATGAAAAAGGTGAGTGGAATAAAAAACCCGATATTGCAGTGGTTGTATTTGGTGAGGAACCCTATGCAGAGGGTCAGGGTGATGTGGAAACCTTAGGCTACAAGGGTGGCGCTACTAATGATTTGCAGCTCATACAAAAATTAAGAGAGCAAAATATTCCGGTGGTATCAGTGTTTATTACGGGCCGTCCGTTATGGATGAATGCTGAGATCAATGCTTCTAATGCCTTTGTTGTTGCTTGGCTTCCAGGCTCAGAGGGGCAGGGTGTTGCTGATGTGTTAATAGCCGATAAAAAGGGTCAGGCGCGTTACGATTTTACCGGTCAGTTAAGCTTTGAATGGCCCAATGCAGACATTAACATTGATGATGCTAAGTTACCGGTGACAGAGCAGTTACTTAACATAGGTGCCGGTCTCAGTTATGGCGATGAGGCCATACTATCATCGAGTCTGCGGGATAAACCCTTATCCAATGTAGCCACTGTAGGCGAGGTAATCTTTGCCGGTAGTAGTCGAGGTGCATGGACCATGCTAGCCGGTGATGAGGATAGTTGGCGTCAAGAAATTAAAGGCAGAAGCTTTGTTTCCAAAAAACAGGGTTTGAAGGTGTCCGTGGTTAATGGCATGGTGCAGGAAGATTCGCGCTTAGTTGAGTGGACCGGTAAGCACCAAAGTCAGTTTTACTGGCGGTCAATTCAGGCCATGGATATGACGGCACTGGAAAAGCAAAATAAAGCGCTAATTATGACCTATAGGGTGGATTCCCATCCGCAGGGGTCGGTTACCCAGAGAATGGACTGTACCTGGCCCTGTGCGGGCGCTCAGGATGTCACCGAGCTGTTTGCTAGGGCAACCCTAGGCCAATGGAACAAAACAGCCATAAACCTGTCCTGTTTTGCTGAGGCTGGGGCGGATCTGTCACGCATCAATATTCCATTTTTGTTAACCGGTTCTGATGCCTTTGCCATCACCATTAAAGATATTCGAATTGATGATGCAGAGTCGTCTGAGCTGATCGACTGTAAGCCAGTATTTATTAATTACGACTAGCGAATTAAATATTGAAAAACTGCTTAGCGTTTGCGGTTGTTGCCTGTGCAATAGTCTCAAGCGTTTCGCTGCGCTGACTTTGGATTCCCTTGAGAACATAGCCTAAAAATGCCGGCTCATTGCGCCGATTTTTCGGTGGGTTAGGCATATTTTTGGGGATTAAATAGGGCGCATCTGTTTCGATCATTAAGCGATTTAGAGGTATATCAGCGACTATTTTCCTAAGTTCTTCTCCTCGCTTAGGGTCGCAGACCCAGCCGGTAATACCAATATAGAGATCAAGATCTAGGTAGCGGTAAAGGGTTTTTTTGTCTCCTGTGAAACAGTGAATAACGCCCTGAGCGAAGTGATCTCTGTAGTCAGTAATTATTTCAATTTGTTTTTCAGCAGCATCTCGCTCATGCATAAACAACGGCATCTTTTTTATTGAAGCCAATTCAAGCTGAGCTTCAAAGGCGGCAATTTGATTGGCTGTTGACGAATAATTACGGTTAAAGTCTAAGCCAGTTTCGCCAATCGCGACCACTGAATCACTGTCAGCTAGATTTGATAATAATGCGAGTTTTTCACTGTTAATTTGATCGGCATCATGGGGATGAATTCCCGCTGTAGCGTATATTCTGCCTGGATACCTTTCTTTTAAAGCTTCACATATTGCAATGACTTTTTGGGTTTCTTCTACTGACGTCCCAGTTAAAACCAGTTGCTGAATATGACAGGCCTGTGCACGCTCAATAACCTGATCCAAATCCTCTTTAAATCGGTTGTTTGATAAATTGACACCTATATCGATGAGCGGCTGTGACATTGACTAAAAATCCTGAGTAACTAATGGCTGATACCCTATTAAACCACGACTGTTTATAAAATAGGTTGCTATTTAATCCCGATTTAGTGTTTATAATAAAAGGGTTTCTTATATGCCACAAAAGGCAGGGCACAATTCTATGGTTTGGTTGTTGATAATCTTTTGTCTGGCAGTTGCCGTATCTCCGTTACTTTGGATGAAAAGTTCTCCACGGCAACAACATATTACCGATTGCCGAAGAAAGGCACGTGGTCTTTCAATTCATGTTAACTTGCGTCGTCGTCCGGGTGCCCTTGAAACTGAGCATCGAATAGATACCATTTATTATTGGTTGCCATGGCTCAAGGCCAAAAAAGTACAGGGTTGGACTTTGCATCGCTCGAGCAGAAGAGGCTGGGAGTCATCATTTGCAGGCTGGCGTTGGATTAATCATGAAGCTAATAAAGAGTGGTATGACATTATTACTGCCTGTCTATCGGAATTGCCTGAGGGGATTACTGCTATTCAGGTGTCAAATGAGGGTGTTGGCTTGGTTTGGGATGAACGAGGAACAATAGATTTAATCGACAAAATACATGACTCTTTGCTTGAATTAAGAAAAAAAGGTGAAGAAATATTTAGCTGAGGCTTGACCAAAGGGTGCTGAAACAAGTATATATGCGCTCCTTAGCTATAATCATTTGTCTATATTAGGCAAATATAAATTAAAAATTTGATCTGGGAAACCTAACTTCCATGGGTAAATCATTAGTTATAGTAGAATCACCAGCCAAGGCTAAAACCATTAATAGGTACCTTGGGAATGACTTTATTGTAAAGTCCAGTGTCGGTCATATTCGTGATTTACCAACAGGCGCTAGCCGCACACCTTCTGACCCTAAAGAGCGTGCCAAACAGGCTGCTATTACCCGCAAGCTATCCCCAGAAGACAAAATACTGCATCGTGAGCGCAAAGCGAAAACTCAGCTGATTAAAAGTATGGGCATTGATCCGGATAACAACTGGCAAGCCCAGTATGCAACCCTTCCAGGAAAGGAAAAAGTGGTTGCCGAATTAAAAAAGCTGGCTAAAAATGCTGATCATATTTACCTCGCGACTGATATGGATCGCGAGGGTGAGGCCATTGCATGGCATTTAACTGAAGTGATCGGTGGTGATGAAAGTCGCTACAAGCGGGTGGTATTTAACGAGATTACCAAGAAAGCCATTCGTCAGGCCTTTGAGGATCCAGGGGTACTTGACCAGCATCGTGTGGACGCTCAACAAGCCAGACGTTTTCTTGATCGTGTTGTGGGCTTTATGGTTTCACCTCTGCTTTGGGAAAAAGTAGGTCGAGGCTTATCTGCAGGTCGTGTTCAGTCAGTAGCAGTGAAATTAATTGTTGCTCGAGAGCGTGAAATACGAGCTTTTATCCCAGAGGAATACTGGACGGTACAGGCCGATTTAGAGGCCGCAAAAACCAATGATACTTCGGATGCAACTCAGGCAAGATTTGATGTAAAGAAATATCAGGGCAAGGCATTCCGCCCCGGCAATAAGGATCAAGCGGATACCGCACTGGCATTCCTTAGACAGGCCGACTATGTTGTCTCTAAGCGCGAAGACCGAGCGACAAAATCAAAACCACCAGCGCCGTTTATTACCTCTACTCTGCAACAGGCGGCAAGTACCAAACTGGGCTATGGCGTTAAGAAAACCATGACCATGGCCCAGCGTCTTTATGAGGCGGGTTATATCACCTACATGAGAACAGACTCGACTAACCTAAGTGATGATGCTATCGCTACCTGTCGTGACTATATTCAACAGCGTCATGGTGAAAAATATTTACCAGAACAGCCAATTATTTATAGTAGTAAAAGTGGGGCTCAGGATGCTCACGAAGCGATTAGACCCTCTAATGTCGATATAGCGCCGGGCAGCCTTGGCGATATGGAAGCTGATGCTCGTCGGCTCTATCAATTAATTTGGCAGCAATTTGTTGCCTGCCAAATGTCATCCGCTGAATTCACTTCATCTACTTTAACGGTAGCTGCTGGTGATTATGAGATGACTGTTAAAGGTCGAGTCACTAAGTTCGACGGTTTCCTTGCAGTGATGCCTTCGAAGGATGAGGATGCTGAGTTACCGGATCTACACAAAGGTGATCAGATGGGTCTGTTGAATCTTTTACCACAGCAGCATTTTACAAAACCACCGGCACGCTTTTCTGAAGCTGCATTGGTTAAAGAATTAGAGAAGCGCGGCATTGGCCGACCTTCAACCTATGCATCAATTATTTCAACCATTCAAGATCGTGGTTACGTGCGTATTGAAAACAAACGTATGTTTGCTGAAAAAATTGGTGACATAGTGACCGATCGGCTCAGTGAAAGTTTCACTGATCTAATGGATTATGGTTTCACGGCCACTATGGAAACTCAGTTGGATGAAATTGCCGGCGGAGCTCTTAACTGGAAGCAGGTTCTCAATAAATTTTATACTGATTTTACACTTAAGCTTTCTAAAGCTAAGGATGCCGAGTCAGGCATGCGCCCCAATGCGCCCTCTGAGACCGATATTGAGTGTAATCTATGCGGTAGGCCTATGATGATACGAACCGCCGGCACAGGGGTGTTTTTAGGCTGTTCTGGCTACTCTTTACCGCCTAAGGAGCGTTGTAAGAATACCATTAACCTAACCTCAGGTGATGAGGCGATTAATATTGATGAAGATGACGAGGCTGAATCTAAGTCACTGCTTAATAAGCATCGTTGCAAACTCTGTAACACTTCAATGGATAGCTATTTACTGGATACCACGCGCAAATTACATATCTGTGGTAACAACCCTGACTGTTCTGGCTTTGAAGTTGAAACAGGACAGTATGTAATTAAAGGCTATGAGGGTCCCACGCTAGAATGCGATAAATGCGGCAGTGAGATGCAGCTCAAAAATGGTCGTTTTGGCAAATACTTTGGCTGTACCAATGATAATTGTAAAAACACCAGAAAGCTCTTAAGAAGCGGTGAAGCTGCGCCCCCTAAAGCTGAGCCTATTCCAATGCCAGAGCTTCAATGTGCCAAAGTGGATGATCACTATGTGCTAAGAGACGGCGCCTCGGGTATCTTTCTTGCGGCTAGTCAGTTCCCAAGACATCGTGAAACTCGAGCGCCACTGGTTTCTGAACTGTTGCCCTATAAATCAGAAATCGACAAAAAGTATCTGTTTTTACTGCAGGCGCCAGTCAAAGATTCTGAGGGCTTAGCCACGGTTGTGCGCTACAGTCGAAAGACTAAAGAACAGTATGTGCGCAGTGAAAAGGACGGCAAGCCAACCGGATGGAGTGCGTTTTATTCCAAGGGCAAATGGGCTGTCACAGAGAAGTCTGGCAGTAAATAGAGTGAGTGCCTGTTCATACCTAGCAGCGGTTAACCAAAAGCTGCTATTTGCAAAAAAATTAACCCAGTTGGTTGATAGTGCACAGGGCAGTGTGAATGATAGACATGTTCAGGCGGTAATAGCGCAATCTATTGCTACCCAGCTATATCATGCGTGGAACTGGCATATTAAAGATGTTGCCAGTAACTATAAGGTCAAAGATCCCTCGGTAATAAAATCTGTTGATGATCTGGTGGATGTTCTCAAGGCAGATGGTAAGGAGCCGGGTGAGGCCACAGAGCTTAAAAATTTATTTGATTCACCCACCTCTTGGGTTCGAGAGTTAGCAGATGCCTATTCTCAGCTAGCGGATCTACCAGAAATACGTAAAGCGGAAATGGATGTGGATCGTTTGCCAGTATTGGCGTTAGAGACAAATGTTGGTGGTAAAAAGATCACTGATTGGAATCTGTCTACAGCAGTAAACTGGTCTAAACAAATGGTAGAGCTCGTAGATAGGCAAAGAGAGATGATGATTGAGTTTTAGCCAAACTTTGTAAGTTTAATTTTATATGAGAATAGTTTAATGAGCACACCTGCGTTTGAATTAATTATATTAGAAAATGGCGATATTGGTCTTCAGCGTGCAGGCGTTGATGAGACACTGGTTCAAGTAAAATTTTCCTCTAAGGTAAAAGACTACTTGGGCGAGCATCATATTGAAGTGGCTAAACAGATGATTGATTCTGGTATCCAAGCTGTCATCGAATGGGAGCAGGCGGCCGCTCAGGCTGAAGAGCAAGAACCCAGTAAAACTGTCCACTAATTATTTAAGGTAATCCCCTTTGTCTTCGATTAAAGGATTAACCAAACTGGCTGAACACCGCCACATTTCCTCACAAAAACAGCATTTACTGCTGTGCACTGCTGGCAAATGCGCCCCTCAGGAAGAGACTCAGGCTGCTTGGGATTATTTAAAGCGTCGTATTAAAGAACTCGATTTAATGGATGTTGAATCGGGCGTATACCGATCAAAAGTTGACTGTCTTAGAGTCTGCCGGCAGGGACCAATTCTTGTGTCTTACCCAGATGGGACTTGGTATCACAGTTGCAGTCCAGAAGTTATAGAGCGAATTCTGCAGGAGCATGTAATGGGCGGTAAACCCGTTGAAGAGTATATATTTGCTCAGGGCGCGCTAGAGTCAGAGGATTAGTTGCCGCCCTAAACGGCAACCCTCACCACACCCACAGCCAAGCCTTCAATGGCAAAATCTTGATGGCGTAAATCCACCATAATCGGTGAGTAATCATGATTTTCAGGTAAAAGCTGAATTTCGTGTTTACTTCTTGTTCTTTTTAGCCGCTTAACGGTCACCTCACCATCGACTCTAGCCACTACAATCTGTTGATTTTCAGCTGTTGGCTGTTGATGAACAGCTAATAGATCGCCATCCATAATGCCCACATTGACCATGCTCTGTCCCTGCACGCGTAAAAAGTAGTCAGCATGTGGGTGAAAGGTACTTGAGGGTACTTCTTGGTAATCTTCAATGTTTTGCTCTGCAAGAATTGGCTCGCCGGCAGCTACGCTACCCACAATGGGAATGCCAGAAACCTGCTCAGCGATACGAATACCCCTAGAGGCACCAGGAATCATTTCTATAGCACCTTTGCGGGCTAGGGCGCGCAAATGGTCCTCAGCAGCATTGGCCGAGCGAAAACCTAATTGCTGAGCAATTTCAGCGCGAGTAGGCGGGTAACCTGTCTCATCAAGGTTATTTTTAATAAGATCAAAAATCTGTTGTTGTCTAGCCGTTAACCTTTCCATTACAAACTCCTGTATATATATACGCTGTAATTATATACAGTATCATGCACTGTTCAAGCTTATAATTCAAATAATTATTTCATCTAGTATTGTGGTCAGTTATATTTACACCTACTTTAACCCTTTCAAAAGACTGCATGTTGTATGAGCGCTAAACTCTTCGGAAGACTGATGCTAGATCTCTGTGGTACAGAACTCACAGAGAATGAGCGTCTGGTACTGTCTAATTCTCAGGTGGGTGGAGTTATCCTGTTTGCTCGTAATATCCAAAGTAAACAGCAGGTTATGGCACTGGTTAAAGAGATCAGAGGCTGTTCATCTCAGCTGATTATTGCTGTAGATCAAGAGGGTGGGCGAGTTCAGCGATTTAAAGAGGGGTTTACCCGTATACCGCCGATGCAGATTCTTGGCGATCAAATCCAGACTCAGGCACAGGTGGGGTTAGACTTAGCAGAAAATGCGGGCTGGCTTATGGCATCTGAGGTGATTGCCTGCGGTTTAGATATTAGTTTTGCACCGGTATTAGATGTTGATAGGGACTACAGCAGTATCATTGGCGATCGTGCTTTTTCCGATAATCCTCAACAGGTGATTTTGGCGGCTAAGGCTTTTATCAGCGGTATGAACCAAGCGGGCATGTCCGCTACAGGTAAGCATTTCCCTGGGCATGGCGGTGTAGTTGCTGACAGTCATCTCGAGGCACCTGTAGATCATAGGTCCATGGATGTATTACAGGCCAAAGATCTTAAGCCCTTTGTCGCCCTTGCTGATAAGCTTGGCGGCATAATGCCAGCGCATATTACATTTCCCTCGGTTGACCCATCTTCGGTGGGGTTTTCTGAATTTTGGCTACAAAAAGTATTAAGGCAGAAGCTGGGCTTTAAGGGGGTTATCTTTAGCGATGATCTCAGTATGAAGGGCGCTGATGTCGCTGGGGGCTATATCGATAAGGCACAATTAGCTCTTCAAGCGGGGTGCGATATGATACTGGTTTGCAACTGTCCCGATGGCGCACAGGAAGTTTTAGCCTATATGCAACAATTAGAGGTGAAAGGTTGCGAAAAAATTGCCACAATGAGGGCTAAGCACAATATCAGCTGGCAACAGCTGGAAAACACTGAGCGTTATACTAAAACAAAAAATACACTTCAGACTTTGACTGATATGGGATCTTAAAATGAATGCAATTGAGACATGGCTTGTAAACCTCACGGGCGATACCTATCTTTGGGTAGCCGAGCTCTTCCTTATTGTTGTTGCCGTTTTATTTGCCGGTTTTTTATTGAATAAAATCTTTAATCGCCTTCAGTTGCGTGCCGCTAAATCACCCACAGTCTGGGACGATGCTTTTCTTGAAGCCTGTCGCTCACCAGCAATCTGGTTGATTTGGATTTTGGGCATTAATTTTGCCCTGAGCATTACTGCACAGCGCATTGATTCGCCGCTTCAGGATCTTGTACAACCCATGAATCGCCTAGCATTTATTGTGCTCGGTGCGTTGTTTGTCAATGGCTTTATTCGTCGCGTAGAGCGCAATCTGTTAGATCCTCTGTATATGTCTAAGCCTATGGATGCGACCACGGTAAAGGCAGTTTCTAAGCTGTTTCGTGCCGCAGTAGTCATAACCGCTATTTTGGTTATTATGCAGTTTATGGGTTATAGCATCTCTGGTTTGTTGGCCTTTGGTGGTATTGGTGGTATCGCGGTTGGTTTTGCGGCTAAAGATCTATTGGCTAACTTCTTTGGCGGACTGATGATCTATCTTGATCGTCCTTTCTCAGTGGGTGACTGGGTGCGTTCACCCGATAAAGAAATTGAGGGGACTGTAGAGGATATCGGTTGGCGTCTCACTCGTATTAGAACCTTTGATAAACGACCGCTGTATATTCCTAATTCGGTATTTGCCAGTATTTCCGTTGAAAATCCGTCGCGAATGACCAATCGACGAATTTATGAATCAGTGGGTATAAGATACGATGATATAGCCTGTATGACGCCGATCGTTGATCAGGTAACCGCTATGCTTAATGCTCATCCTGAAATTGATACTAAAGAAGTGATTATTGTTAACTTTGATAAGTTTGCGCCCTGTTCACTGGACTTCTTTGTTTATGCCTATACCAAAACCACTGCGTGGGTAAAGTATCATGAGATTAAACAGGATGTGCTGTTGCAGATTGCAGAAATTATTCAGGCTAATAAAGCTGAAATTGCATTCCCAACCTCAACCTTGCATATTGCACCTCCCGGGCTAGAAAGCTCAGACAAGACCTAGGCTTGCTAGAAATGCGAAATCTTTGGGTGGTAGCCTGCTGTTTGCTGTCAGGTTGCTTGACTGTTCCCGATGGCATAGAGCCAGTAGATAACTTCGAAATTAATCGTTACTTGGGAAAGTGGTATGAAATTGCTCGTCTCGATCATTCTTTTGAGCGGGGGTTAGAGGCCGTCTCAGCAGAATATTCTCTGCGTGATGACGGTGGTATTAGGGTTATTAATTCGGGTCGCAACACTGATACGCAGGCCAATCAAGAAGCCGAGGGCAGGGCGTATTTTGTTGACGAACCCAATCTAGGCTATTTGAAAGTTTCTTTCTTTGGACCCTTTTTTGGATCCTATGTAATTTTTGAGCTAGACGAAAATTATCAATATGCTTTCATTGCGGGTAATACCACCAATTACTTATGGTTGCTTGCGCGAACCCCTGAGGTTTCAGAAGAATTAGTGGATCAGTTTATTAGTCGTGCCACTCAATTAGGTTTTGATACCAGTCAGTTAATCTTTGTGGATCATTAGCAGTTAATTACTAGCTTCTAGAACCTGTTCTTCCGGAGTATCAGGTTGCATGGGTGGTAGGTTGATTGGCACAGGCTCATAGGGTTTTATACTCACTAATGCACCCATCTGTGGGTGATCAATATAGTAGACCTCTTCTTCCTGAATACGCTTTGACTGTTTTATAGGCCAGATCGCCTCGATAGGATAACCGGTATTTTTTAGTTCATGGTTATCATTCGTTGAAATCAGTTGTTTGGCATTGAAAAGTGGCGTAATCGACCGAAGGTTATAGCTATTTAGCGCACCTTGAAAAAGACTGGGTTCTCGGAGCGCTTTGGGACTAAGCGCTAAATAGCGATTTGAAAATTGCATAGCGCTAACTAGCACTGCCTCTTCAGAAGTCATCGTCCTTTTCGGGATCTCGGGCAGGACAACTTCTGCTTGGCCATCATCACTAAAGATCAATTTCCAAAGATCGGTTTCAAAATGAAGAAATCGAGATTTATAAAATCTTAATGCACCTTCAATGGCATATCTTTCGGCACGGTTCTCGCCGGCCTTTAATAGAACCCATTGGCTCTGTTGTTTTGAGGTAGCTTCAAAGCGCCAAGCCTGGTGAAAATGGACTTGATAGTTGCGTCTATTGAGTGCTCTGACGGTATCGTTTAAGTCCCTATCAGATTTATTTAAGCTGCGAAACGGCGCCTCAAAAACAGGTTTAAAGTCAGAGGGGAATCGGGTGTCAGTGGTTTCAGCCTGAATGCTATCTTCTTCGTAAAAATCAAACGTTGATTGCGGTTCATTAAGTATTGTCTGCGGTTCAGACCTAGTATCAGCTTGATAGGGGATACGTGCTTCAGGAACTAGGTTTGTCTCAGACTGATTCTCAGTGAAATACCGAAATTGCGGAATACCCAAATAAGCATAAATACGATCGAATAGGTTTGCCTGATAGGGTTCTGTTAGTGATGATTCTGACAATCTATCAAACAGAGGGCGTCGCATAATACCGGTATTTTGGTAGCTGCTATGAAGCTCGATCAGATCAGTTGGAAATTCGAGGCTCAGCTCGTCGGGTGGCTGCTCATCACCTAATATAGTTTTTTGATCAAATAAAACCACCTCAACCTGATACCAGTTAGCTAGGGTGGGGGTTTCTATGTCTTGAGATTGCTCCTCTGCCACAGAGAAATATGCAAACCCAAAAAGCGCCAACGCTAAAAGCAGCAATCTACTGATCGAAGTTTTATGCTGTATCGATAACATTCACAGTCCTTTTGGCTTTATTTAAACGCTTTCACTTAACGAGCTCAGCATAGCATACAGGGATGAGAGTCTCAGTTCAGGGGTTTCCATTGCCATTGTGAAACTCAATTGATCATTGTTCAAGAGCCGATATTGCTTTGGATTTTGTTGCACCATTTTAATAATGGTAATGGGTTCAACTTTGGTGTTCTGAGTAAACTGTAATCTACCCTGAGTTGGACCGGCTTCAATCTTTTTAAGACCTAACTGTTGTCCAATTTGGCGCAATTCCGCAATGCGGAAAAGGGCTTTTAAGGCCTCAGGTAAGAGGCCAAAACGATCAATCATTTCTACCTGGAGCTCATGGAGTTGGTCTTTATCTTGGCAATTGGCCAGTCGCTTATACTGGGTCAGACGCATATTGACATCGGGTAGGTAGTCCGCAGGAATCAGTGCAGGTATATGCAAGTTCACCTCAATACCCTGATCAAAGTTAATGGCTTTATTAGGACTTTCTCCGCTGCGAATTGACTCAACCGCTTGGTCAAGCATTTCAAGGTATAGGGTAAAGCCGATAGTTTGAATATGACCACTCTGTTCGTCACCCAACAGTTCACCGGCACCGCGAATTTCAAGATCATTAGTCGCGAGGGTAAAACCAGAACCTAGGTGCTCGGCAGCGGCAATAGCCTCTAGCCGTTTGGTGGCATCGGTGGTTAGTTTCTTTTCTGGATGAGTCAGCAAATAGGCATAAGCTTGATGATGTGATCGTCCTACACGACCACGAAGCTGATGCAACTGGGCTAGTCCAAACTTGTCCGCTCGATCAATAATAATGGTATTAGCGCTCGGGACATCAATACCGGTCTCGATAATCGTGGTGCAAATTAAAACATTAAAACGTTGATGATAAAAATCAGACATGATTTTTTCGAGTTCACGCTCGCGCATCTGACCATGGGCAATGTGGATTCTTGCCTCAGGGACTAATTCCGCTAATTCGTCCGCGGCGCGCTGAATAGATTTGACGTCATTGTGTAAGTAGTACACCTGACCGCCGCGCAGTATCTCTCTAAGAATGGCTTCTTTAGTGACTCTGCTTTCTTTCTTGCGGATAAAGGTCTTGACCGATAAACGCTTGGCGGGAGGAGTGGCAATAATCGACAGATCGCGAATACTGTGCATCGACATATTTAACGTGCGCGGAATAGGGGTTGCGGTCATGGTAAGGATATCAACCGAACTTCGCAGGGCTTTGATTTGATCTTTTTGGCGCACGCCAAATCGATGTTCTTCATCGATAATCATTAAACCCAAACTACTGAAGTCAATTTTGGCATGCAACAGTTTATGGGTGCTAATAAGAATATCCACTTTGCCGGATTCAACTTCTTGTATGATTTGTTGCTGTTCTTTGGCGGTTTTAAAGCGTGAGAGTTCCTCGACACGTATAGGCCAATTGGCAAAGCGATCTCTAAAGTTTTCCAAATGCTGATGAGCCAACAGGGTGGTAGGCACTAAAATCACCACCTGTTTATTGCTCGATACAACCGTAAATGCGGCGCGCATGGCGACTTCTGTTTTACCAAATCCCACATCACCACAGACTAAGCGATCCATTGGTTGCGGGCTGAGTAAATCCTTGCGAACAGCTTCAATAGTATTGAGCTGATCGGCAGTTTCTTCAAAGGGGAACTGACTGCAAAATTGACGATATTCTTCCTCGTTATCCGTGCAGGCAAAGCCTTGGCGCGCCGCACGTCGAGAATAAATATCAAGCAACTCAGCTGCTGTATCGCGCACTTTTTCTGCGGCTTTCTTCTTGGCTTTATCCCATTTGTCAGAGCCCAATCGATGAAGAGGCGCAACTACCTCGTCACTGCCACTAAAGCGACTGATAAGATGAAGTGAGGATACTGGCACATACAGCTTGGCATCATCGGCATACAGAAGGGTTAAAAATTCCTGCTCTGCGCCATCAACCGACAAGAGTATTAATCCATGATAGCGTCCCACGCCGTGGTCAATATGCACCACAGGGGCACCAATTTTTAACTCAGCTAGGCTTTTGAAAATATAATCGGGAGACTCAGAGGCAGTAGATCGCCGTCTGCGTTGCATCACCTGTTGACCGAATAGTTCCCCCTCAGTTATTAGGCATAGCTCACGCTCTTTTGAGTAAAAGCCCTGATCAATGGGATAGACACAGATACCATGGGTTTGCTCTGAGGTTAGAAATTCTTGCCATGTTTCAAAGGACTGAGGTCTAAGCTGACTGCCTGACAGCATTTCGAGAAGTGCCTCTTTGCGGCCTGCGGATTCAGCGCAAAACAAAACTTTACTCTTAGCTGATAGGCTACCTAAGAATTTTTCGAGATCCTGTAAGGGGTTACTTAACTTACTGTTGGCACTGACCTCAGGAATACTGCGGCGCAATATCGAGGCTTCTTCATCAGAAGCAGTATTTCCACCGATCTTAGTAATCTCACGCTGTTTTAAAAGACCGAATAATTCGTCAACCGCAATAAATATTTCTTTAGGGGGTAACAGTGGACGTTGCGGGTCAACCCCGTATTCCTCAAAACGTCTGTTAATATCCTGCCACAGACTTTTCGAGGCTTCATATAAACCCTCTTGAGTAAATACATGGGTATTATTGGGCAGATAGTCAAATAGGGTGGCGGTTTCATCAAAAAACAACCTTAGATAATATTCGATTCCCTGGGGTGCTATGGCCTGCTTAACATCCTTATAAACCGGACAATCAGTGGCTTTGGACTCAAAGTAATCATGCCAGTTATTTAAGAAACGATTGATACCTTCTTTATCCAGGGGGAACTCCCGTGCGGGCAATAATCGCAGGCGCTCTACGTTGCTAATAGTGCGTTGAGTTTCAGGATCAAAAATTCTAAGTGATTCTATTTCGCTATCCAGTAAATCAATGCGAAACGGCGCATCTTCACCCATAGGGAAGATGTCGATAATTGAACCGCGAAATGCATATTCACCATGCTCATAGACAGTATCAACACGGTGATAACTGGCTCGAACCAATTGTTCATTAAGTTTGTCTCTATCGAGGATTTCATCCACCGCATAATCAAATAAACGAGAAGCTAAGTAATCTGTTGGCGGCAAGCGGTGCAGTAAAGAGGGTAGTGGCACAATAAGTACCCCATTCTCAAGCTGAGGTAATTCACTTAGGGTTTGAATACGATCTGAAATAATATCCTGATGGGGTGAAAAAACATCGTAGGGCAGGGTTTCCCAGTCGGGAAATATGCGCGCATTAATTTCGCAGTCCTTAAGAAAAAAACTAATCGATCGTTTTAGCCTTGAAGCCTCAGCACTAGTGGGAACCACTACTAATGTCACCCCATCTTTATGGGAGGCATATTCAGCAATCTCAAGTGCCTGTGCGGAAGGGCAGAGGTCATTCCAAAGTATTTTCTCACCAGAAACTTGGGGAAGGTTATCCATAACTTTACTCATAGTACTGGTTACTCAAAAGGGTGCCCGTGTTTTTTTGTTGGTCAAAGAATAGTAATTTAATATTTTACTCTAGTTATGCCCAGAGCGTTTAAAAAACTATAAATTTGGGCATTAATACTACTATTTTTTGTCTATAGTTCATGTAGTGCATAAAAAATCATTTCACAATAAAAAGGATGTTTAGCGTGAAAGAAGATAATCGCCCGTCACCCGAAAACTTTTTTACCGATTGGAAGCAACGCGAAGCCCTTGCTGAGGCAATGATTCCTCAGATTGGGAAGCTCTATCGGGAATCCAATGTTTCTACCTATCTTTATGGTAAAAGTATGGTTAATAAGTCTGTCACCGATCTTATGAAAGCGCATCGATTTGTCCGGCAGGTAGAGAAAAATGAAATTTCTGAGTTTGATACAGCGCCTATGCTCAGCGCAATTAGCCAGATGTCACTGGGGCCTGCGCACATTGATATAGGAAAATTAGCGGTTCAATTTGAAAAGCTAAGCGATCAATGCTCGATTGACCAATTTTTGTCAGCCGAACTGGCTGCAAACATAGGTACATTAGCCAAGCCCTTGGTGGAGCCTCAGGATATAGTATTGTATGGCTTTGGTCGTATAGGGCGCTTACTGGCCCGATTACTGATAGATAAAGCTGGCGGCGGTGATGTTCTCCGTTTACGAGCTATTGTGGTACGTAAACCCAGGCAGGACAGTAATGATTTGGAGAAGCGTGCGGCGCTTATGCGTCAAGATTCAGTGCATGGCTCATTTAAAGGAACTATAAGAGTTTTAAACGATAGCCAGACCTTAGTTATCAATGGTAATCCGGTAAAGATTATCTACGCTGATACTCCAGATGAAATTAACTACAGTGCCTACGGGATCAATAAAGCTATAGTAATTGATAATACTGGGTTATGGAAAACCACTGACTCTTTGCAACGACATTTGCGGCCAGGTGCTGAAAAGGTTCTTCTCACCGCCCCAGCAGGTGATGATATACCCAATGTGGTTTATGGTATCAATCACCATCAAATTACACCCAATCACAAAATTATCTCAGCGGCCTCCTGTACTACAAATGCTATTGTGCCGGTTTTACACTGTATGCTGAAAGAATATGGAATAGAACAGGGTCATGTAGAGACGGTTCATGCCTATACCAATGATCAAAATCTTATCGACAATTATCATGTTGGCGATCGTCGTGGCAGAAGCGCAGCACTCAATATGGTATTAACCTCAACCGGAGCGGCAAAAGCGGTTGAGAAAGCAATCCCTGAATTAAAGGGCAAGCTAACGGGTAATTCTATTAGGGTGCCAACTCCCAATGTGTCTATGGCTATTCTGAATTTACAGTTAGAAAAATCTACCACTGTTGACGAACTTAATGAATTCTTGCGCCAGAAAGCTCTGCACAGTGCTTATCAGCAACAGATTGGTTATACGGTTTCCTCAGAAGCGGTTTCAACAGACTTTGTGGGATCAAGGCAGGCCTCGGTTGTTGATTCCAACGCAACCATTGTCAATGGTAAGAACGTAGTTATCTATTGTTGGTATGACAACGAGTTTAGTTATAGCTGTCAGGTGGTTAGATGTGTGGAAAAATTTGCAGGTGTTATTTGGCAGCGTTATCCTAACGAGAATCAATAGCCAATCGAAGTTATAAACCTATGTTAGTTGAGCAAATCTGGACCAATAATGCGTGGCGCAATTTTAATTACCTAATCGCTTGCCAAGAAACTGGCGATGCCTTGGCCATTGACCCCTTAAATTATCAGCAGTGTGCAGATGTTGCTGCCAGTAGAGGTTGGAAAATTTCTCAAATTCTTAATACTCATGAACACCATGATCATATTGAGGGTAATAGCCCGCTAAAAGCACTGACTCAGGCTAAATTATTGGCTCACAAGGATGCGCCCATCGAGAATGTCGATGTTCGATTAGCTGGCGGTGAAATAGTCAAAGTTGGTCGTACCGT
>JAHEHM010000049.1:0-12792 GCA_024644585.1 Porticoccaceae bacterium
CAGCATCAATTAAAGCTAGCGGACCATGCTTAAGCTCACCTGCGGCATAGGCCTCTGCATGTATATAAGAAATTTCTTTAAGCTTTAAAGCACCTTCCATTGCCACTGGATACTGATCACCTCGACCTAGGAAAAGCGCATGCTGTTTGTCGGCAAACTGCTCAGAGAGGTCCTTAATTGGCTGCTCTATACTGAAGGCGCGCTCCATTTGCGCAGGTAATGCTAATAACGCCTCAATAGCATCCTGGCAAAATTCAGATTTAATTTGCTGTGCCTGGCATATTGCGGCGGAAAGCATCAGAAGAGCGGACAACTGAACGGTAAAAGCCTTGGTTGATGCTACGCCGATTTCCGGCCCTGCATTCATCAAGTAAACCAAATCAGATTCTCTAACCAAACTTGAGGTCTCTACATTACAGATAGTCAGTGAAGCAAGATAACCTTGGGACTTTGCAAGCCTTAAGGCAGCTAAGGTGTCCGCCGTTTCACCAGATTGAGAAAGGGTGACTAACAACGAATCCTGATGCACAAAAGATTGTCTGTACCTAAATTCTGAGGCTATTTCTACGCTACAACTAATACCCACATGTTGCTCAATCCAATAGCGCGCCACCATTCCTGCGTTATAACTGGTTCCACAGGCAACGATTTGCACATGCTTTATCTTACTAAAGATATCTTCAGAGCCTGCACCAAAAGCATCAGAGGAAATAGCGCCATCTATTAAACGATCCTTAAGGGTTCTACGAATGGCTTCTGGTTGCTCAAATATCTCTTTAAGCATGTAATGCTTATAACCCGCTTTACCCGTGGCATCGGTTGAAATATCCGATGTTTCTATTGGTCTTTCTACCTCTTTACCAGCAACATCAATAATACTGACCTGGTCTTTGGTCAGGGTTGCTACATCGCCCTCTTCAAGTACCGCAAAACGCTGCGTTACTGGCAACAGGGCTAGCTGATCTGAGGCCACAAAGTGCTCACCCACACCATAACCAATCACTAGCGGGCTACCAGAGCGCGCCACAACTAGTTCGTCAGGAGACTGACTATCCAGCACTACCATACCGTATGCACCCACTAGCAGTTGGCTAACCGCAAAAACGGTAGACCGTAAACTAAGATGCTCAGCGGATAGCTTATGAATAAGGTGGACTATAACCTCAGTATCTGTGTCCGAGGCAAAGACATAGCCATCAGCAGTTAAAGATTCACGAAGTTCTTGGTGATTTTCAATAATGCCGTTGTGTACCACCGAAAAACGATTACCCGACTGATGCGGATGGGCATTGCGCTCTGAGGGAACACCGTGAGTGGCCCAGCGCGTATGGGCGATACCCTTAGTGCCCAAAGGCGCCTGCTCCTTAATAGCCGCCGCTAGGGCTTCTACCTTTCCTTGCCTTTTAATACAGGTGGTATCACCATTACTATCAAGTACAGCAACGCCCGCAGAATCATAACCACGATATTCAAGGCGCTTAAGGCCCTCGATTAATATTCCAGTAATAGGTCGCTCAGCGACTGCACCTACAATTCCGCACATAGTTTATTCTTTAATTAGGTTCATATATTGGACTGCATTGTATCTAAATTGGTTCAAAATGGCTGAACTAATTAATTTCAAGAGATTCAAAATCCGCTTTATCAAGTCTAGGGCCAAAGCGCTCAACCACCTTTGCTGCTGCTTGATTAGCTAGTTGCGCTGCCTTTTCATAACTTTTTCCTGAAGTAATTGCATATAAAAATGCACCAGCGAACATATCGCCCGCACCATTAGTATCAATCGCCTTGGCTTTGACACCAGGCACCTGTGCAAGACTATCTCCGTCAAAAACTATAGCGCCGTTTGCGCCATCGGTAATCACAAAAGTTTTCGTATAGGATTTAAGAGTTTCTGCGGCCTGTTCTATGGTGTCAGCACCTGTAAAAGCCAATGCCTCGTCTTTATTGCAAAAGATAAGATCGACGCCATCGTCAATCACTGACTTTAGATTACCGGCAAATAGCTGCGCAACAAACGGGTCGGAAAGACTCAAACTAACCTTTACTCCCTGTTGCTTGGCAAATTCAACCGCTGACTTAACCACAGCTGTTCGATGATCATCCGTCTGCAGATAGCCCTCAACATAAAACCAATCAGAGCTAGCTAAAGCAGACTGATTAATTTCAGTTTCTGCGAATTCATCACTGACACCCAAATAAGTATTCATGGTTCGCTCAGCATCTGAGGTGACCATGACCAAACATTTTCCGGTAACACCATGATCTGCTGGCGAGAAGGCATGTGAAACTCCTGCCTGGGTTAAATCATCGGCATAAAGCCTACCATCATTATCATTAGCGACCTTGCCACCAAAATAGGTTTTAGAACCTAATTGCGCTGCCGCCACCACTGAGTTACAGGCAGATCCACCACTTTGTTTTAAAAGCGTTGAACCATGTTTTTTAAGGCTACTAATTAATTCAGCTTGGCGTGGCTGCTCAACTAAAGTCATCACACCCTTGTCAATTGCATGCTCAGCGAGGAAGTTATCAGTGACCTCAACCTCAGTATCAACTAAGGCGGCACCGATAGCGTATATATCATAATCATGCATAGGGTTGTTTATCTCTTAATCCAAGATTTTCTTAGAATTTTTTAACTTCAGCCCGCAACAGCTGAATTTCATTTTCTAACTGCTGGTATTCAACCTCTTTTCGCTCCAAAAAGGAACGGGTAATTTGAGCTATTTCAATTAAGCCCGTAGGGGTTAGCAAATAGGCATAACCCATTTTGTTGTCTGAGCGCTTAAAATTCTCTAATTTTACCCAACCCACCTGAGTTAAGGATTTTAAAAGAAAGTTAACCTTACCCAAGCTTACGCCTAACTCAGAGGCCAATTGACGCTGAGTAACATTAGGATTATTTTGAAGCCACTTCAGTACCCTGTACTCAAGTTCATCGTTTGTCATAGGAGATCAAGATAGGTTAATTAAGAAGTCATTAGGCAGGCTACCGCAGGACATGCACGTAACAGGTCCCTAAAAAATACTAGCCATTCAAATAAACGTTTAATATCAATGCGTTCATTTGTTGAACGCTTAATTATAACGAAGAGTGCGCACTTAACAACAAGGCAAAAGTACTAATACTTTAGTACTAAATTTCTACAGCTAGGTTGCAGTGTTTTCTACCTTGCTAATTGCGGGCTTTGACAGAGCCCAATAACCCGCTAAATAAATCAGCAACTGAATAATAAATACCCAAATCCATTCACTGCTTGTAGCCTCTAAAAGTTCTAATTTTATGCCCATATAAGCTATTCCGGTACTACCACAGGCAACAAGCAAGCCAGTCAATGAATTAGCCGCCACACGAGATCTTGTTTTTGTTTTCAACTGTTCATGGATATAGTTGTGAAGATGATGATTGTCAGGCTTAAACATAGAGCGCCCTGCCATTCTGCGCCTAATCATTGACATAACCACCTCAACACAGGGGTAGCACATCATCACCGCGGCAAACTCAACACTTATACGATGGGTATTTACTGCATAAAAACCCGCTAATACAAGAATAGAACCCAAGCCGTAGGCACCTGCATCACCCAAAAATAGGCGACCAGAAATAACATTAAACAGCAGGAAAACACCACTAACAATAGATAGAATCTCCCAAACCATCGCCCCCATTACTGAATTAAAAATCACTGAAGCAATAAACACAATACCAGGCACCAGACCATTAGCGCCATCTGCCATATTTATCGCGTTTATAAATCCAACACAGAATACGACCGATATAGCCCAGCCAATAATTGGCTGTGACATAACATTATCTATGTATTGATAACCGATATTGTTGGGGATAATCTCAGGCCAAATCACAAAAGTGATGCCAAAGAACAAAACTAGCAGTGTTAATCGAAGCAATGGAGATAGAAGGTCATTATCAATATCTTCAACTAAACCTAAAAGACTGGTAGAGAAAAAGGCAACCCAGCCCCACATTTGAATACCTAGAAGACCTATATTGTCAAATTCATGGCCCAATATAAATCTACCCAACAGAAAGCTTAAACAGAGCCCAATAATTACAACGCCGCCAAGGCGTGAAGCATTAACTTGAGAGATTCCGTGTTTGGCGACTTCATCTTTTGCGTAGCGCTGCCGAGTTACCCACTGCATAACCAACATGCCCATTAAACCAGTTATGCCAAACATTAATGCAGCCAAAAGAAGCATTACAAAGAGTTTTGCTAACTCCCTATCAGATAAAACTAACCGCATCGCTTGACCCTAATCCGATACAACCTAAGAAAATCATACAATAGCACATAATCAACGCCACTGAGCACCTGTAAAAATTGTATTTTGAAGAAAACTGTAATACGAGAATTATACTAGAACTAAGAATGTGTTTATTCGTTGTTAAGTAGATTTGAACCCACCAAGCCATAAATTAAAAGATCAGTTGTGGACGCATAGGAAGAGGAATTAGAGAAATTCTGAGTTGAATCACTGACAGCAACCGTCGATGAAAACAGGAAAAGTACTGCTAAGAGTATAAATTCTTTTAAATTTAACCAGCGAGAAAAAGGCATCCAAAACATCCCTAATAAAAATTTACTTTTGTATATTATGCCTACTTACTCATAATATGCCAATAAGTTTATGCAATATTCCATAATCACAATTTTGACTAACTTATAAGATACTTTAACTTATAGATGAGTTTTTAGTGTTTTACCAATTAAAATTCAAAAAAACTAAATTACGCGAGAACTTTTGGAATTCGTTCTACCCAAGCTTCGAAGCGGGAGCACTGCCTTGACTTTTTGGCTAAGCATAGTGATTAGAACAATAGCCCTAGAGTCACCATCAATTTGAGAAAATATTGCATTAAGCCCACGGAATGGCCCATCAAGAACTTCCATTTTTTCACCTTTTTCTGGAAGTTCAGTAATCATACTTTCATCAGCTTGCTCAATACGTTCTTTAAGCTGACAAATCAACTGATCTGGAACCTGTGAAGGTGCATTGCCAAAACTAACGATTCGATTAACACCCCGAGTGTAATTAATTGATAGGGCTGAACCTGCCTCTTGATCAAACTCAACAAACAAGTAACTTGGAAACAAGACCTCTTTTGAGACCTTGCGCTTACCGCGAGAAAGCTTTTCCACAAAAACCTGCGGGCAAAAGGCATTCACCCCTTGCTGCTGCAAGTTTTCAAGCGCCCGCGTTTCCTGCTGCGGCTTTGTTTGAACTAGAAACCAACCCTTCATGGACAATCTCTTTATGTGATACTGGGTAACTTACACTGATTCGATTAATTGTAACAGCGCTTCTTGATGTTCTCTTAGACCCTGTTTGTCGCCACGAGTTTCAATATTTAAGCGAATTACTGGCTCGGTATTACTCATTCTAAGGTTAAAGCGCCAGCCAGCGAACTCCATTGAGACACCATCAGTGGTATCAACAACCAATGCCTGACTTTCGTATTTAGCCTTAACTTCAGCAATAACTGCATTTGCGTCAGATACCTTGCGATTGATTTCACCCGGTGATGGGTAGGCTTCGACCATCTGTTTGACTAACTCAGATAATGGCTTGCCAGTTTTGCAAACCAATTCCAAAACCAATAACCAAGGGATCATGCCACTATCGCAGTAAAAGAATTCTTTGAAGTAATGGTGAGCACTCATTTCGCCACCATAAACCGCATCTTCAGCGCGCATTCGCTCTTTAATAAATGCATGGCCGGTTTTAGACTGAATAGCCTCACCGCCGCCTCGCTTAGCCACGTCAATAGTATTCCAAGTTAAACGTGGATCATGAACTACTTTGGCGCCAGGCGTTTTATTCAAAAATGCTTCTGCTAAAAGACCCACAATATAGTAACCCTCAATAAAGTTACCTTTTTCATCAACCAAGAAACAGCGATCAAAGTCACCATCCCATGCAATACCCATATCCGCCTTATGTTCTAACACTGCATCAATAGTTGGCGCTCTATTTTCATGCAGAATTGGGTTGGGAATACCATTTGGGAAGTTACCATCGGGTTCATTGTTGATCTTGATAATTTCAACAGGAATAGCGGCCGCTTTAAAGCGCTCTTCAATTGCATCAACCACATGACCCGCCGCGCCATTACCGGCATTCATAACCAACTTAATTGGCTTGATGGAGCTCAGGTCAATATAGTTAAGCAGATGATCCACATAAGGCTCAAGAATCGACAGCTGTTTGATACTGCCTCGAGCACTTGCATCCACTTCTGGGAAATTATTTTCTTCTGCCAAGGCTTTTATATCGAGAAGACCAGTATCTGAACTAATCGGCTTTGAATTATCTCTAACCGGCTTCATACCGTTGTAATCCAACGGGTTATGACTAGCGGTAACTTCAATTCCACCATCGGTTTGCAGATAGGATGTGGCAAAATAGACCTCTTCGGTGCCTACCATACCAATATCAATCACATCTGCACCAGTATCACGTATACCATTGGCTAACGCATGTTTTAATGCCTCACTGGTCAAGCGAACATCACCGCCCAAAACAACATTTTTAGGCTTTAAAAACTCAGCAAAGGCACGGCCAATTCGGTAGGCAATTTCTTCATCCAGTTCTGTTCCCAGTTGACCTCGGATATCGTAGGCTTTAAAACAAGTTAGCTCAGACATTATGTGTCTTACTCCTATCAAAATATTACACCCATGGGTGCTGTGACATTTAGCATCGGCCTGCCAAGTTATCTTGGGATATTAATAAGCAGGTCAATCTGCTTTCAGGCTTTTTGAAGCGCGCGATTATACCTAATCTACCAAGATTTTGGTTAACAATTTTCAATCAACGCAACTGCCAACGCCGTAACTCCTATTCTTTAGGTATCGGCGAATCAAAACTTATCCTTTCTTTGTTGGCCTGGATTTTTGATGATCCCATTCCAGGCACTGCTTTTAAATCTTCAAGTTTTTTAAAATCGCCCAATTGTTCTCTTGTTTTCACAATTCGTTGCGCTATTTTTTTACCCACACCTTTTAGCCTTTTAGATATTTCATTGACTGAAGCATGGTTAATGTACAGCGGAGGGTTAATGATTTTGCCTTTTTGATTTACTGGGTTCGGTTTTGGACTTTTAATCACTGGGTGATTTATTGTGGTTTCAACCTCAGATATCTCCTGATCACCCTGTTCTGACTGCAGAATTCCATTCATTAATGCTAAAAGAAATACCATAGCCAAGATGACAATAAGCACACATCGTTGGTTTATCGAAATTTTCATCGCTGTTCTCCTTAACAGTTTTAAATTAACTTCCTTGTTAATTGTGGCAAATTTTGAAAAAAAGAAAGGAGAATGTTTGTGAATTGGTTCACAAATTTTGATCTTTTTATGGCAATGAAGACGCCATGAAAAAATCGAACCACAGGATCCAAAAGCCGAGAGTGTCATTCGCTTACCCTCTATTGAAACGAGCGAACCCGGAAGTTCGCCCTAACATTTTAAATCCCTAGGGCAAATCATCCACTAGTTCACCCTCTTCTGGCTCAATAAGATCTTCTCGATCTACATTCATTGCCAGCATAACCGTTGCCGCCACATAGATGGACGAGTAGGTACCAATACCCACACCAATCATTAGCGCAATAGCGAAGTTATGAATCAGCTCACCGCCAAAAAAGAACAGTGCCAATAAAACCAACATAGTGGTCATCGAGGTGTTAATGGTTCGCCATAATGTTTGTGACAGCGATTCATTAATTACTTCCACTGCAGTGGCTTTGCGAATTTTACGGAAATTTTCGCGGATTCGGTCAGACACCACAATCGTATCGTTAAGCGAGTAACCTACCACCGCGAGTGTGGCGGCTAATACGGTTAAGTCGAATTCCAAACGGGTAATAGAGAAAATACCCAGTGTAATTAATACATCATGCACTAAAGCCAATACTGCACCCACAGAGAATTTAAACTGGAATCGAATTGCTACATAGAGCATTACCACCACAAGGGCGATTAGCATGCCTAAACCGCCTTTATCGCGCAGCTCTTCACCAATTTGCGGACCCACGAAATCTACTCGTCGTAAATCCAGTTGTTCGCCGTTTGCCACAAGTGCTGAGTAAATTCGCTCAGCAAGCCCCTGATCTGGCTCGCCCTGCATACGGATTAGCACTTCAGATTCAGAGCCAAAATGCAGCACAACCGGGTCTTCAAAGCCTGCATTTTCTAACTGGCCACGCACATCGGCAACTTTCACTGGCTGCTTGTAGCCCACTTCAATTTGGGTGCCACCGGAAAAATCTAAACCCAGTACAAGTCCCTGACTAAATAATGAAATAGTAGAAGCCAACAATAGAACTGCAGAAAAGATCACCGCAACACGGCGCAGACCCATAAAGTTATAAATTTTTAATTCACTCATTTTCCAGTCCTATATCCAGAGTTTTTCAATTTTTCGACCACCGACAATGACATTAACTAGGCCACGGGTGAGAACAATTGAGGTAAACATGGAGGTTAAAATACCGATCGATAATGTCACTGCGAAACCTTGAACAGGGCCTGAGCCAATTAGGAATAAGATTACCGCCACAATTAAGGTGGTGATATTGGCATCTAAAATTGACACAAAGGCGCGGTCATAACCGCCACTAATGGCGGCCTGAATCGAGGACCCAGAGGCTAGCTCTTCGCGAATACGCGAGAAAATAAGCACATTAGCATCAACTGCCATACCCACCGTTAAAACGATACCGGCAATACCCGGCAAGGTTAAAGTAGCACCAAGCAGTGACATAAAGCCCACAAGCAGTAAAAGGTTCATGGTCAGCGCAACATTGGCCAAAACACCAAAGCCGCGATAAACAGCAATCATAAACAATAAGACTAGCGTCATACCCAAAGTAACTGACAGCACGCCCAAACGAATATTATCAGCACCCAAAGAAGGACCAATGGTTCGCTCTTCGACGATATACATCGGAGCTGCTAACGCACCGGCACGTAATAATAGTGCTAATTCAGAAGATTCTCTTTGGCTATCAATACCGGTAATTCTAAATGACTTACCTAGCTGACTCTGTACCGTTGCCAAGCTAATAATATGCTTCTCAACGAAGGGCACAGGCGTTATGACGATCTCGCCATTTTCAGCTTTTGATTTTTCTAGCTTGGTTTTGTACTCGATAAACAGTACCGCTAGGCGACGACCCACATTGTCTCTGGTTGAGTGGCCCATCTGCCAGCCACCTTTGGTGTCCAATGTGATATTAACCTGCGGGCGACCATTTTCGTCATAACTAGAGCGGGCATCGGTAACATTTTCACCGGTAATCACCGCACTGGTTTCTAGTCTTGCATCCTGGCCTCTACCTTCGCGAAACTCAAACATTTCGCCAATTCTACCCTCTGCTTCAAGACGGAATTCAAGGTTGGCGGTTTTACCAATAATACGTTTAGCTTCTGCTGTATCCTGAACCCCTGGAAGCTCAACAACAATGCGATTTTTCCCCTGACGGGATACCAGTGGCTCGGAAACACCCAACTCATTCACACGATTGCGAAGAGAGGTTAGGTTTTGTTTGATTGCATTATCTTCAATTTGACCGCTAGCAATTTCACTAAGCTCCAGAACCAAGGTTAGAGGGTTTTGTCCCTGTTTAAACTGGGGCTGAAGATCTCTAAAGTTTTCACGAACCAGGCTGGTGGCTTGCTCGACCTGCGCTTCGTTTCGGAAGCGACCGATAATTTGCTGGCCTTTTAATTCAAAGCTGCGATATCTAATTTTTTCTTCACGCAAACTAGATTTAACCTCTTGCAGATCACCCTCAAGTCTTGTGATTAGGGCTGCATTAAGATCAACTTCTAGTAGAAAATGAACACCACCACTGAGGTCTAGACCTAGCTTCATCGGTGAGCCACCAAGACTACTTAACCATTCAGGGGTGGTTGGCGCCAGATTAAGAGCAACCACGTATTCGCCGCCCATCTCTGCTTGCACTACCTCTTTGGCGCGCATCTGTAGTTCGGAATCAGTTAAACGTATAAGCGCTGATTCACCATTGGCTTCACCAGAAAAGTGTTCGATATTAGCGGCATCCAGAGCTTGCTCAACTTTCTTAAGTACCGCGCCATCAATTTGCATGGCACTGCTCTGACCAGAGAGCTGCAATGCAGGGTCTGGCGGATAGAGATTGGGGGCTGCGTAGATGAACGCAAAGGCTACTACTGCAAGTAGCATTAAATTTTTCCACAGGGGAAATTTATTGGGCATTCTATTGTCCTTTAATTCCTAAATTATCCCCGTATAAATACCGAGATAGCTGTATAGCCGAGCATTATAGCCATAATAGAATATATTGGGGCATATTTAACGATTTAAAGCCCCCACCCAGCGGTAAGAGGTAAATTTATTCTGGTCTAGGCTGACCCTGTTGCTGATAAAAATCATCCACAAACTGATCTAAACTATCGTTTTCAATAGCATCGCGCATGCCGCTCATTAGATTTTGGTAATAGCGTAGGTTGTGAATAGTATTCAGCTGAGCCCCTAAAATTTCACCGCACTTATCTAAGTGATGCAAATAACCACGACTAAAATTTTGACAGGTATAACAGTCGCAATTTTCGTCTAGGGGTGCAGTATCGCCACGGTGAACCGCATTGCGAATTTTAATCACCCCCGTTGAGGTAAATAAATGGCCATTGCGTGCATTGCGGGTGGGCATAACACAGTCAAACATATCAATGCCACGCAAAACCGCTTCGACTAGGTCAGCCGGCTTGCCAACACCCATTAAGTAGCGTGGCTTATCCGCTGGCATTTTTTCACCAAGGTGCTCAAGAATGCGCACCATATCTTCTTTTGGTTCACCCACCGACAGGCCGCCAATGGCATAGCCATCAAAACCAATCTCTTCAAGACCCGCCATAGATTCATCGCGCAATGACTCATACATACCACCCTGCACTATGCCAAATAGCGCGGAAGGGTTGTCACCATGAGCTTGCTTACTGCGCTCGGCCCATCGCAACGACAGTTGCATTGAATCATTGGCCTGTTTTTCAGTGGCGGGGTAAGGCGTGCATTCGTCAAAAATCATCACCACATCACTGCCGAGGTCGCGCTGTACCTGCATGGATTTTTCTGGGTCAATAAAAACCGGGCTACCATCAATGGGGGATTTAAATTCAACGCCTTTTTCCGTGATTTTCCGCATATCACCCAAGCTGAATACCTGAAAACCACCAGAATCGGTAAGTATTGGGCCCTGCCATTGAATAAAATCATGCAGATCGCCATGTTTTTTAACCACCTCGGTACCTGGGCGCAACATGAGGTGAAAAGTATTACCCAAAATAATTTCCGCACCAATTTCCTCGATATCTCGAGGAAGCATACCTTTAACCGTGCCATAGGTACCCACTGGCATAAAGGCTGGCGTTTGAACCTTACCGCGGGGGAAATCTAATTCACCTCGGCGCGCCCGACCAGAGGTAGCAGAAACCTTAAATTGCATTGCGCAGGTTCTGTTATTGGCATCAGTCATTGGGAATATCCTTGGTTGCATTCGGGTTATGGGTTAATAACATGGCGTCACCATAACTAAAAAATCGGTAGCGCTCGGAAACCGCCTGTTGATATGCATTCATTATAGGGGTGTAACCGGCAAATGCAGACACTAACATTAAAAGTGTTGATTCAGAGAGATGGAAATTGGTGAGAAGTTTATCCACGACCTTAAATTGGTAGCCTGGGTAGATAAAGATATCGGTGTCACCCTCAAAGGCTGCAATTTCTCCTGAACGAGCCGCTGTTTCAATACTTCGCACACTGGTAGTACCCACGGCTATGACTTTTCCACCGCGCGCTTTGGTTGCCTTTATTTTTTCGGCGACCTGCTCGCTGACTTCTAACCATTCAGAATGCATATGGTGATCGGTAATATTTTCCACTCTCACTGGCTGAAATGTCCCCGCCCCCACATGCAATGTCACAAAAGCTAACTCTGCGCCTTTGGCTTGAATATCTGCCAATAGTTGATCATCAAAGTGTAAGCCTGCGGTGGGTGCAGCCACTGCACCGGGCTGCTCGGCATAAACTGTTTGATAACGGGACTTATCTTCTTGAGTATCTTCACGATCTATATAAGGTGGCAGTGGCATATGACCAATATCGTCTAGCATGCCAAGTAATGGTGCGCTAAATTCAAGTTCAAATAAACTGTCCACACGGCCCAACATCTGCGCCGAAAAACCCTGATCGAGTAATAAGGTGGCACCAGCTTTAGGTGACTTACTGGCACGGATATGCGCCAACGCTGTTTTATTGCCTGTTATGCGCTCGATTAAAATTTCAACACTGCCACCGGTTTCTTTTTTACCAAATATCCGTGCAGGGATAACCTTGGTATTATTGAAAACCAGTAAATCACCCGCATTAATATGCCCCAATATATCGGCAAAATTTTGATGCTGAATGTCACCCTCAGTATCCATCGCCAATAGACGACTGCCGCGACGATCTGCGGTGGGTTGACGAGCAATCAGCTGATCGGGCAACTCAAAATGAAAATGATTTAAACGCATGTAATAGTAAACAATGTTTGAAATTAATAAGGGCGCAAGGGTATAGAAAATCAACCCAAACGCCAACTAATTTAGCAATATTCACCCACATAGGTTGTTGACCACAGAGCGATCACTGCTATAATCGCCGCCCTGCTTAAATGCAATGCCAGAGTGGTGAAATTGGTAGACACAGGGGATTCAAAATCCCCCGCCCTTAAAAGCGTGCCG
>JAHEHM010000049.1:12892-17989 GCA_024644585.1 Porticoccaceae bacterium
ATAGGTTGTTGACCACAGAGCGATCACTGCTATAATCGCCGCCCTGCTTAAATGCAATGCCAGAGTGGTGAAATTGGTAGACACAGGGGATTCAAAATCCCCCGCCCTTAAAAGCGTGCCGGTTCGAGTCCGGCCTCTGGTACCAAACAGTAACACCCGCCTTTTAGGTGGGTGTTTTTGTTTGTGTCATGTGGTCGGTGAGAAACGGCATTGGTTCGACAAATTGTGCCAACAATTTGGACGCCGGAGCAACGCGACGGCGGGGTGAAACCCCGAGAAGTATCCCCAAGATACTTCGAGCCAATCCGGCCTCTGGTACCAAACAGTAACACCCGCCTTTTTGGTGGGTGTTTTTGTTTGTGCTAATTTTTTTGTACTAAAAGGATCGGCGAGAAACGGCAATAGGTTCGACAAATTGTGCCAACAATTTGGACGCCAGAGCAACGCGACGGCGGGGTGAAACCCCGAGAAGTATCCCCAAGATACTTCGAGTCAGTCCGGCCTCTGGTACCAAACAGTAACACCCGCCTTTTAGGTGGGTGTTTTTGTTTGTGCCATATAGTCGGTGAGAAACGGCATTAGGTTCGACAAATTGTGCCAACAATTTGGACGCCGGAGCAACGCGACGGCGGGGTAAAACCCCGAGAAGTATCCCTAAGATACTTCGAGTCAATCCGGCCTATGGTACCAAACAGTAACACCCGCCTTATTAAGTGGATGCTAGCGCTGCCCACTCCCTTAAAGAACGAATATAAGAGACAGATAGAATATTCACGTTAAGAGAATTTAGAGGCTTTTAAGGTAACTTAATGTATTTTAGCGAACTTTGGACGCAAAAAGGCCCCGAATTGCGAGGCCCAGTAATGCTTAAATTCGTACGTATTTTTGGGTGATAACTCGACCATTGAAAGTGAATGACTCAGTAAGGTGATCATCATCAACCATCTTCATAGTCACCTCAGTCGCCCAGTCAGAATAATTCTCCCAGGAACCCACCATGCCAGTTTCTAGAACCTTAGATGCTCCAGTTAGGATCAGGCTACCAAAGCCAAAATTGCGCACCTTTTCACCCTGATACATAGCACTCTGCAAAATGATAAAGTGACCGCCACCAATCATCTTGATTTCGCTAAATTCAGTTAATTCTGGGTCATCTGTCTCGCGACCTTCAAGCTTCCAAAGTCCGTCGTACGGGGTAACAACGCCAGGTGCTCGATTCCATTCTTCTACCATGGTTTCAAGCACGCGCCCATCATCATATTCCATACCATGCAAAACTTGATTAAAACCCTTTTCAGTGGGCTCAATGGTGATATCAAAACTCAAGTCAGACAAAGGGCCGTCATGATTATACAGAGGCTCCTCAACCAAAACCCCATCAACCCAACTGGCATTTCCTGCGCCCACGTCCATATCACCGGTGGATTCATTATCAAACGCAAACATGAATTTACCATTACTGTAGATCTTCATTTGATCTCTTAATAATTCAGTTTTTTTACCGTCTTCCGTGATAGTAACTTTTGATAGCAAAAACGCGCCATCTGCCAATGGATTCATGTTATTTTCCTCTGATAGTTTTGACTGCTTATCGGATGAGCAGCCAGCCAAAATAAGCACAATTGTTATCAATATCGATAATATTTTTTTCACTTCAAGCCCCAATTTAAAGATTATTTTTATTAGATTTTTAACTCAACATAGATAATAACGCAGAACCTCAAAATATGCCTTTATTTTTACCACAAAATACCCAGTTCTGCCCAAGCCAAAAAATAGCTCTGCTTGTCTCAAAATAAGGTTAGTCTAACGCGCCACACTAGCCAACTAAGCGCGAATAGTAGTAAATTTGGTATTTATTTAGTCTATTCAATAACAACGTATTTAGTTACTTCCTATGAGGGTGGTTATGAAACCAACAATGCTTAAATCCCACGACAGATTAATATCTAAACTTGCCCTAATTGGCGTGTTTGGTGCACTTTTGACTGGATGCGGCAATCAAGATACCGCTGAGCCAAAATCTTATGATGTCTACGAACCCAGAATTACACTTAACAATCCTGGTGCGGATGCAATTGTGCTCACTGATTCTGGATCTGAGCTCATTCCTCATGAAGATATCTGTTATGAATACAATGATGACTGTAATGATGTAACTAGAAATTCGTCAAATATGATCCACTACACAGCACTCGAAAATGATCAGAAAGTTTTCAAATCCTTAGAGGGCACTATTACTGGCTATAGTGAAGAACACAAGTTTGGAACCGTATACACTGATCCTGGGGCCAGAGCTCGTGACGTATATGATGGGCATGTTGATGTAGTAATCAGTGGTTCGACTGGTATCGAGCTTGGTTCCTACACAATTGCTTATTCTGCAACAGATTCATCTAACAACCAAGCCACTCTAAATCGCGTTGTTAATGTTGTTGATATGGACCCACCCACCATTAGTTTGAATGGTGACTCTGCAATGATTCTTGCATTCTTTTCAGACTTTGCCGATCCCGGTGCCACCGCACTTGATAACGTCGACGGAGAAATGAATGCGAATGATGCTACTATAACTTTTCAACAAAAAAACACAGATGCGAACAGCGAAGAACCATATCAAGATGTTGAGGTTCTTTCTACCGACTTCCCTGCTGAATATCGAGTCAACTACCAATTCGTTGATTCTGCAGGAAATTCAAGTATCGTCAGACGTACAGTTATCGTTTCCCCTGCTGAAGGTGAAACAATTACCATCCTTAAGGATGGCGTCCTTGGCACAGATTGGGATAGTGGCATCCAAGCCTTTGACCAAGATCTCAACTGGAGTGCCTGTACGGTCCCTGCTGGCTGTCCCAATATAGACTGGGGCTTTGTGGAAGATAATGAACGCGGGAGCGTACTTGAAATTACTCACGCAGACACCTCTGCTGGTGCTGGTATCTTTATCTCCTCTTCAGACTCAATAGATATTAGAGATGCTGAAGATGATGGCTTTATTAAATTCGACCTTAAGGTTACTGAAGGTGATCGTTCAATTGTTTTCAAAGCTGACTGTGGCTATCCCTGTGGTGGTGGTGACCAATATGTGGAAGTACTGGAAGAAAACAAATGGCAAACGGTTATTGTGCCAGTTAAAAGTCTTATACCCAACGGCCCTTCAGGTAATACACTTGATCTTGAAACTCTCAAAGCTGGTCTAGTAATACAGGCGCAGGACGCGAAAGCTACCACCTTTAGAATCGATAATGCCTACTACGATTGTCGAGCGGCAACCTGTGCGGGTATCAGTATCCCATTTGTACCCGTTGATTGGGAAGCTACCCATGAAGACCCCAATGACCCAGAGGCCTTTGTTGCACCAACCGCATATGATGGTTACACATTAGCATGGTCAGATGAGTTCGATGGCGATACAGTCAACACTGATAACTGGGGCTTTGATATCGGTAATGGTAATAACGGCTGGGGTAATGGTGAGCTTGAATATTACCGTGAAGAAAATGCCAGCGTTAAAGATGGCTTACTAATCATAGAGGCGCAGAAGCATGTTCCGCCTATTGATCTTCCTCAGAAAACTGGCAACAGATACACCTCTTCCAAGCTGACCTCCATTGATAAAGTTGAGTTTAAGTATGGTCGCGTGGATATTCGTGCGGTTGTTGCCAAGGGACAAGGCATGTGGTCTGCAGGTTGGATGCTTGGCGCAAACTGGAGTGAAATTGGCTGGCCTTACAGCGGTGAAATTGATATTTTCGATACCATTGCTGGTACAAAGTATGGTTCCCCGCAAGAAGGCATGATTGTTAATAATATGTATTGGAACTCAACAGGCCCAGACCCCAGTGAACCATTACGAGCTCAAGGTATTAATGACAGCGGCAATGCTGAATATAGAATTAATGCATCCAATGTGGGCGAGACATTCTCAAATAGATTCCATGTGTTTAGCTTAATCTGGGATGAAGATAACATTATATTTGAAGTTGATGGCGTTAACACAGATAATGATGTTGCCCTGGTGGGTGCTCTAGCTGAGACCTATCGCAATCCATTCTTCTTGATTTTAAATGTTGCAGTAGGTGGTGCTTGGCCAGGTCCTCCGGATGAGACCACGAGTTTCCCAGACGGTATGTTGGTTGATTATGTTCGTGTCTACCAAACAGATTCTGATGGCGATGGAATTGCTGACTTTGAATTAGATGGTGAAACACCACTAGATCTAAATTAATATAATTTAGATAATTACAAAAAAACCGACACTCTACTGTGTCGGTTTTTTTTCGCCCCTATTAAAGGAAAAGGCAACAGTTTTGAAAGAGAAAATTTAAAGCGAACTATTTATTTTCTGTAACATTTGTTGAGGGTTTTCAGCCTGAGTAATAGGTCGACCTATTACCAAATAATCACTGCCCTGCTCTATTGCCTGTGCCGGAGATACAATACGTCGCTGGTCATCAGAGGCACTGTCGGTTAAACGAATGCCGGGCGTTATAAGTTTAAATTCCTGACCCAATTCCTGCTTAAGGTGAGTTGCCTCCTGAGCGGAACAGACTACACCATCTAGCCCTGCCTGCTTGGTAAGGTTAGCTAATGCCAGTACCTGATCACCAGCGACTGAGTTAACGCCAACCTGCTGTAAATCACTGTCATCCATACTGGTAAGCACAGTGACTGCAATCAACAACATATCACCGCCGTGATGTTCTACCGCTTCTCGTGCTTTAGTCATCATGCGAGTGCCGCCAGAGGCATGCACATTAGTCATCCAAACACCTAGGTCCGCGGCAGCCGAAACAGCCTTGGCAACCGTATTAGGAATATCATGGAATTTTAAATCAAGAAAAACATCAAACCCACGATCTGAAAGGGATTTGACTAATTGGGGGCCGGCAGCAACAAATAATTCTTTACCCACTTTTAGGCGGCATTGATTAGGATTAAGCTGATCAGCAAGGCTAAGCGCTGAATTTGAGTTGTCGTAATCCAAGGCTACGATAATGCGGGGTTCAGATGATGTCATAGGTTTTTAGTCTCTCTATTAGCACGACCAAGTTTTCGTTTATAGCTGCCCAACATAAGGCTGCTAACAGCAATACC
>JAHEHM010000065.1:0-13445 GCA_024644585.1 Porticoccaceae bacterium
TGAATGGAATCGATGACCATAATCTTAGGTTTTTTCTGCTGAGCCACTGCACAGACAGTTTCTACAGAAGTTTCAGCCATAATTTCTAGCTTGTCTGTGGGCAACTGCAATCGCGACGCGCGCATGGCCACCTGCTGAGGCGATTCTTCACCGGTAATATAGAGTGCAGTTTCTGCATCTGCTAACTTACATAAGGTCTGCAATAATAATGTACTCTTACCGGCCCCAGGTTCACCCCCCACCAAAATCACCGAGCCCGGCACTAAGCCACCGCCCAACACCAGATCAAGCTCTCCCACGGAGGTACTTATTCGAGGAATCTCATCCAGAGTAATTTCCGCCAGTGTTTTCACCTGACCATCAACCGCTGCCGCAAAACCCGTTCTTGAGATAGGCGATGAGCGAGTCGCCGCCCCAAGGCGGACCTCAGTTAGACTATTCCATGCGTGACAATCATTACATTGCCCCTGCCATTTATGATAGTCAGACCCGCACTCACTGCAGACATAGGCGGTTTTAGTTTTGACTGACACGCTATTTACTCCATTACTGTTTTTATATACAGTAAACCAAACAGTAATCATTTTCAAACTTAATTTATGTCAAACATTGGTAACCAAAGAGACTATTTTCTCGTTCATTGAGATTGTTTCTGATAAAGTAAGGAGATGTCTTTGATACCAGAAAAACCCATTGTTTTTTCGCCCACTCTAGCCGCCACTTTAGGCCTTGAGGAAGCGATTCTGCTGCAAATCCTGCAAGAATGTGCAAGTCATTCTGAGCATGTAGTCAGCAGTGGTTTTACCTGGACAACAGTTTCCGGTCAGCGCCTATTAGATCTCAGTCCTTTTTGGAATGAACAGGATATTGGCCGATTAACCGCAAGCCTCCACGAAAAAGGCCTTTTACTGGTAGGCGGTGGCGCCTTTACAGCGACTCAGGATTTTCGTTTTGCTTTTAACGAGCAAACCTCCTCTGACAGATCAGCCGCGCCATCACAATCAGCGCCCCAACCCACAACCAAAGCCCATTCAGCCAAACCTATGGGCAATAGCTGGCAACCCAGTGAAGACAGTCTGCGCCAACTTTCTCAGTTAGGGGTAACTAGTGAATTTGCCCGCCAACAGGTACCTCAGTTTGTTGCCTATTGGCGCGATAGAAATGTACCTCGGCACAGCTGGGATTCAAAATATATCAAAGAAGTTTGGCGTCAATGGCAACAGGCAGAAACAGCAAGCTATAGAAAAAATAAACAGCAGCCCATTACCGGTGAGTGGCAGCCCTCACAGGATGCAATGGATATCCTCTGCAAACAGGGTGCGATCAATCTTAATTTTATCGAAGATGCGATCCCTGAATTTATCCTTTATTGGCGAGGCACAGGTGAGGCTTCAAGCACCTGGGACTCAAAATTTGTTCAGCATGTTCGTCGCCAGTGGCAGTTTTTTAATGGCATGATGAATCAGGATAAATCACCGCAAATTATTACCGGCTCTTGGCAGCCTAATGAGTCTGTTTATGATGTGTTGCGTATGGCTAATATTGAGCGCGATTTTGCAGAAAGACTAATTCCTGAATTTGTGCTTTACTGGCAAGAAAATGGCTCAGCACAGTGCTCTTGGAGCACCAAATTTTTACAATATGTTAAACGTCAGTGGGCAAGGCATAGCCAGCCCCAGACTACGGGAAACAATTATGGCAAACAGCAAGGATCTGATTCAGCAGGTCGCATCAGAGATCGCAGCATCATCGACGCGCTCTCAGACAGAAGCTGGGCATCCTGATAAAAAAAAGCAGGACCCGCAACTGATTGATGCCATCAATCAGGTCTTTGCGCTGTTTCAAATAAATTATCATAACCAGTACTTCAGTGCTTTCGGCGACAATACTAAATCTGAAAACCTGGCTAAAAATCTGTGGTTAAACAAGCTGTCGTTATTTAGCGCTAAAACTATCTGCGATGCCGCGGAAAAAATTATTGCCGATAGTGACTATCTGCCCACTCTTCATAAAATGCTTGAAGCCTGCCGTCAGGTTGGTATGCCTAAGGGTCTGCCCAATTCGCGCAATGCCTATATAGAGGCCTGCAACAAACCTAGCCCTAAAGCAAAACAGCTCTGGTCTCATGCCGCTGTTTATCTTGCGGGTCGTGATAGTGGCTGGCATATGCTGGCCAATGAAATTGAAAGAAAAGCCTATCCGATATTCAATGAAACATACCGCAAATACTGCGATCGCGTTCTTGCTGGTGAGAAACTAGAGATAGAAATACCTAAGAGTCTACCTGAAACATCCGAGAAAAAAGCCAGTCAGGCGCAAAATCTCAAGCAGCTTAAAAAGCTTCAAAAATTGATGGACTAAAAACGGTTTTCTAGGGGTAAGTAATAAACTCTAATCGCTCATTCTTTTTAAGCTTGATACCGTCTAACTGAATAGCCATTAACACCCAACCATTGGCGACTAAATCACCCTCTTTAAACGACTGGTCGTTAGCAAATAACCGATTTGAAGATGAGCCCTGCGCAAAAAACATATGCCCAGAAATATTTAATAAGGGCAATGCCATAGGATCTACTGGTTGAGTCTGTACAGTAGTAACCGATTCAGGTATATCAACAGGCACAGTATTAGTTTCAAGCGCATTAACCACTGGGTTATTCTGTTTTAACCCCCTGTCATTCATAAGGTAAAACAGTACCCCAACTGACAATACGAGAAGCAACACAGCAGAAAATATCATCAGAGGCTTACTGGATGAGGCCTTTTGTTCGTAGGGATCCCATCGTGCACTGGCAAAATCCTCAAGATCCTTAGGGTCCTCGCGCAGTCTCTCTTGCTCGGCTTTCTTAAGGGCATTTAGTATAAATGACATTAGATTTTAGCCCTCTCAGCAACAGTCTTATTTAATCGAGGCAAACTCGACATGGTAAGCTCATTGATCTTCATTATTGTTTGTTGACCCACCACACCATCAGCTCGAATGCCCTGCTTTTGCTGGAAGTTAAGTACCTGTAATCTCACCGCTTCATTAAAATATCCGCCGGTAATAATCGGCTGATAAATATCATCGATCTGTAATAAGCGAGACTGCAACCAGCCCAATGCTAGCGCATTTTTGTCGCCCAAGCGCAAACTTAAAATATCAATCGGCCTATGCCAAAGATATAAAAATGTGCCATTCCAGTTCTCAGCCAACCACTCTAGGGTTTCTTGACGCTCACCCTTTACACCCTGCAGATTTACAGAGCCTGAATCAATAGCCGTCAGCACATAGCTTTTTAGCCGATTGTCATCACGCACCCAGACTATACCAACGCGGTCCAATTCAATTAATTCAGAAAGCAGTAAGTTATTCAGCTTTTCAGCACCTAATTCATTTTCAGCAGCCACCGAATAAACTTCTTCTTCCGAAAACAGGGGCTCAATCTCCACTGACCAAAAGGCAAATAGGGCCGTAAATGGATTATTAAATACAGGGGGCTCTGGGGTCTCAAATACTACGGGCTCTGCCTCTAGTTTTGGCTCTAAAACAATCTCTTCGGACTCAACTTCCACTATTAGTGGCAGCGACTCAAGCTCCTCTATTATTGGTTGAGTCACAACTTCATTGGAGCTGTCAGGTTTAACCGGCACTTCAACAGATTGGGTATTTATCGAAGTCTTACTGGGTAATTGATCAGCATAAAAAGCGACACCAACTAATAGCGCAACCACCGCACAAAAAACCAGACTCCAGCCTAATCTGCCAGATGATTTTTGTTTAGGTTTTTCTATATCGAAGATTTCCACTGCAGCCGCTTTTACCAGCTTGGCGGACACAGTTTTAGCCCCTGTAGCATAGGCTGCCAGCATTGCATGATGGCAAATAAGGTTAATCAACCGCGGTACGCCCTGGGTTAACTTAAATAGCGCCGTCATCGCCGAACTTTCAAAAATTGCTCGATTAGCACCTGCGTGATGTAGACGGTGATTAACATAATTAGCTACATCAGTTTTTTCCAAAGGTAATAGATGAAAACGAGCCACTACACGCTGATTTAACTGGCGCTGATCTTTTTGGGCCAAGGTTTCAAGGAGCTCAGGCTGACCGACTAATAAAATATGCAATAATTTGTGGGTCGCTGTCTCGAGATTACTTAACAAACGCAGAATCTCAAGAACTTCAGGGCTTAAATTCTGAGCTTCCTCAATCACTACTAAGGTTTTCTTACCCTCTGCGTGAGATTCAATAAGATCAGCATTTAACGCATCTACGCAGTTTTTGGTGAGTGAGGTTTTTGACGATTTAGGAAGTTTAATTCCCAATTCCTGACAGATACTGGCTAAAACATCGGCAGCATCAAAGGTACTATTCAGCACATAGGCAACCCGAACATGGGCAGGGAGGCGCTTGATAAGGGTTCGAGTTAATGTGGTTTTTCCGGTACCTACTTCACCGGTAAGAAGAACAAAACCACCCTCGCGATCTAAACCATATTTAAGATGAGCAACCGCTTGGCGATGCTGACTACTGGGATATAAAAATCCCGGGTCAGGAACTATAGAAAAAGGTTCGCAACTAAGGGCAAAATACTGCTGATAAATGCTCATATAGCACGGTTACTCGGCCTCTGATATCGGCTCTTGTTGGATAATTTCTTTCAGTTGATCACTCAACAGGCTCTTCTTTTTACCGTCAAGGTCACGACTTATAAGATGTTCGAAGCGCTCATCAGATAGATTTTTCGCATCTTCAGGATTGCGAATGATGGTGGGTCGAATAAACATCATCAATACCTGCTTATCTTTAGATTTTGATGCTGATTTAAACAGTCTACCCAACAACGGAATATCGCCTAGTAATGGCACCTTAGCTTCACTCTGGGTGTAGGTATCTTCAATTAGCCCACCAAGAATCAGTAACTCGCCATCCTCAATCATTACATTAGTTTTAATGGTGTTCTTGGTGGTCGTTTGAAGACCTTCTTTACCACCTGCCTCAACTTTTGAAGACTCCTGCTCAATTTCCAATCGCACTGCATTACCCTTACTAATCTGCGGCTTAACCTTTAGAAGTATGCCTACTTCTTCACGATTAAAGGTAGTAAATGGATTACTACTAGTCGAGCCACTGTTACTGTTAGCATAGGTGCCCGTCTGGAAAGGCACTTCTTTACCCGAGGATAGGGAAGCCTCTTCATTATCCAATGTCACCACCGAAGGTGTGGACAGGATATTAGTATCACTATCATTTTTTAAGGCCTGAACCAAAAGCCCCATGCCCTTACCCGTGTTTGGATTAAACTCACCACCGAAGGCTACAGGTGAATTAGGTATGCCACCTATCAAGGAATTTAGAGTTGCCGAATCTGGAGTGCCACCTAATCCTGCACCCACTAACGAGCCCAGTAGTCCGTCAAAATTAGTTAAATAACCGCCGGTATCCTTGCTGGTAAACAGAATATCAACCCCTAATTTTTTAGCCTGACCCTCAGAAAGCTGAGCAATAACCGCTTCAATTAATACCTGTGGTCTTGAGATATCAAGCTTTTCAACAATGCTTTTAACTTCCCGAATAACCGCGGCCGGCGCGGCCAAGATAAGTGCATTGTTTAATTCATCAATTTCTACTTTGTAACTCGCCTTTGCACCACCTTTTTTACCTTTGCCACTGGTTTCACCAGCTAAGCGCAGTAGTATTTCGGAAGTTAACAAGCCATCAAGAACCGGCTTTAATTCAGAAGCACGAGAATAATTAAGGTAAATCACTTCAACGCTACCCTTACTACTTAGGGGTACATCCAATGATTTGAGCATTTCTCTAAAGGCAGTTCTGGCAGAACCAGGGCCGCTGACAATAACGCGGTTATTCAGATCATCTTCTACCAGCGAGAGCTCTTGTTTTTGCAACTGCTTTAATTGCCCGGCAATATGAACAGCCTCTGCAGCAGAAATATGCTCAAGCGTAATAACCTCAACCGCAGTTTGATCGGGATCATCCAACTCATTAAGTAACATTTTTAAACGTTCAACATTAGAGCGAATATCCGATACCACCAGATAATTACTTTGGTTATATGCCTGAACACGAGCGCCATTACTCATTAATGGTTTTAACACTGGAATTAGGGTTGCAGCCTGAACAAATCGGACTTTAAGAATTTCTGTTACCAGCTCACTTTGTCCGCCACCGGCAAGATTAAATGACTGGTTAAAGGGCAAGACTCGGGTAACCGCCCCATCGCGCACCGCTTGATAGCCCTGTACCTGAATCGCCGAGAGAATCGCTTCGTAAAGCAATGATTTATCAATGGTCTCAGGCGATATAATGGTGACCTTGCCTTTTACCCTTGGGTCTAAAACAAAAGATTCACCGGTGATTTCAGCAACACTCTCAATCACACTGCGGATATCGGCATCTCGAAAGTTAATCTTAACCAAATCTGCCGCCATTGCCTCTGCGACAAAGCTCAGCGAAAGGATCAAACTTAGTGACCATTTAAGGAGACTAGAACGCATATTTACATGACCCACTTTCATATTTTTAACCATTTTTTAATTTTAATATTCCTATTCATAGTAAGGCTAGAGCCCAAGACTGGGCATCATTTTAGCCGAAAGACTAGACGCATTGATATAAATTATCTGCATCTGATTATCTCTCATTACCGACAGCGGTAAACTGGTCGAGGAACTAAACTTTAGCCACATCGCCGGATTAGCCATAATTTCACTAATAGGCACACCATCCACCTGCGAAATAATGTCGCCTTCTTGGATATCTGCCAACTGCTGCATTTCAGTTGATAAATTATTAACTTTGAACCCTGTAGAGCCCTGCACCATAACTGGCACCGCACCAAACATATTAGCCAAAGAGAAGCCACTGGCCTTATTTTCAGCACCAGAAACAGAACCTGCACCCTTTGACTGTTCAATAATTGACTCCGGCTTTTGCATTAGCATTTGTTTATTGACGCCACCTTGACGCACCACAAGCCGATAACCCTGTATATCAATTATAGTCGTCTTGGCATTAAGTTTATCGCCTTTAAAATGAACGACCTCTTTGGAACCACCAAATTTTACCGTTGCAGATGAAGCGTCACCGGCAATAATAACACCCAGCAATCGGGCATCAATATCGGCAGTAGGCAGTTCATCATAGATATTCGATATATCCACTTCTTTTTGCGCAACCGCTTTCGCACCAAACCAGTTAAAGCTGGTTTTTGCAGGAGCTTGCACCTGCTGAATCGCTATTTCTTCCAATTCTGGGCTAAACTTTTCAACAACCATAGCTATGGCCAACGCAAATGTCAGTAATCCTAAAGTTGCCAAGGGAATTAGCTGTGCTTTAAGGACCTGGGTTATTTGAGAGATATTATTTAACACGCTGTACCTCAAAGGTTGCCTTTAAAAGCGTTAATTTTTCATCTTCTGGATCAAGGTTAATACCTACGAAGCTATAGCCTTGGCAGGCAATCTGATAAATCGACTTTAAAAATTTATTCCCCTCATCACCAGATACTGAAAGCACAAAAGACTGCTCATTGTCAGTGATGCTCTCGACCTTAAGCTGATTACGCTTTGCGATGTTAGAGAGATTAGCTTTTTGATCTTCATTAGACTGATTCATCTTTGGGCAACCATTAGATAAACCGGCAACGAGATCTCTCTGCTCAACCAGCCAAGCCATGTCGGCCTCTAAACTATTTCTTTTATCATTTAATTGTTGATACTTTTCTATACTGGGTAGTAAAAGCAATACTAACAAGACAACCAATATTAACGCGCCGCCCGCTTTTAAAAACAGTTTTTCTCGCGGCTGCATAGTTGCAAAAGTATTCATTATTGTTGATAGAATATCGTTCACGAATCTGCCTCCGTTTGTACTGGAGTGAGACGCATTTCAATTGCATTTTCATCGCCACCCGATTGCTGTGTGATTGCAACTCGGTAGCCTGGCACATTTAGCTTTCTCTTTTTAAGTGCCGAACCATTTTCGATGTTCATGACAATAGTATTTTCTGACAGACTCAATGCGCTGAGCTGACATCCACATCCAGACATTAATCTGTCTAAAGCGGTTAAACCCGCTACTGGCTGAGAATTCAAGCCGGCACGCTGTTCAAACAAAGAGGCAATATTCTTTTCAGCCTCAAAGCGAACTTCATTGGCTGCAGGTCTTCGGCCTTTAAATAAACGCGAATATCCCTGTGTTAAATTATTTTCTAGCTGATTAATTTGTTGTTCCCTGTTGGTATTAGCAATATCGAAGTACATAATCGACAACAAAATAGTTGCCACTGCTAGCACTGAAACAGGCACCCAAGCTATGAGTGCATCTACTGAAAACGCGCGCCCATAGTCTCCGGTTAGCAAGTTACACTGGGTGGGTGGCGAGGAAAACTGCCAGTCTAACTCCGCATCATTAATGTCTGCCACCTCAAGTAAGGCTTGCGGTACTAAATCAACACTGGGAACTGATAAAGAAACCTTTAGCCCTGAATCTTCTTTTAGCAGTGACTCAATCATCGACCAAGACATTTCAGGGGTGGCTGCAAAGCCCTCTATTGCACCATATCTCACCAAACAAACGCCATCACGCCAACCTACAGATATTCGTCCAGCTTCCCATGGAAGCGCCAAATAATCTGGGTACATGGCATAGGCTACCGCAGCCGAATTTTGCGCAATACGCTGCCAATTTTGCAGATCTAACTTGCTCACCACTAAGACTTGAATTTGACCCTCAGCATTTTGTCCACAGTCCACAAAGTGCATCTCTTCAATAGGCTGTAATAACCGATCTTCGAGTATCCAAGGGATCAATTCAGCCCATTTTCGCTTTGGTGCAACCGGAGGCTCCACCAAATGAAGGCTCACTAGCTCGGATGGCACCCATAGATCCATATTCACCGAATCTTTATCTGCCGGCGCCTCAAAAGCCTCACCTTCATTGGTGATATAGCTATCAAGATTGTGAATATGGTCCACTGGCAATGTCATTTTAGGCCCCAATCATTATACAAGCAGGCACTACCTGCTCTTCATCGAAATTATTTTCTGCTTCATCATCAGATTCCTTTCCAAGTATCTTGCCTAACAGAGCCGAGGCGCTGTTTTTGTCGGTACTGGCGGGAACTGTTGTCATTGACCTTGAGAGTATAACCGAATCTGCATTAAATCGGCGCATAATAATACTTCTAACTTCAATTCGTGCCTCGCCTAGAGTCACTTCAAGATACAACTCAAAAAACTGGGTAGCGATGGCAATAAGATCCTCTGGCCAACGCTGTTTGATATTATCTTCCGGATATCCAAGCTCAAAGGCTAATTTATCGTAAAAATCCTTTATTTGCTCAAAGGGGCGGTTATTAATTACGGCATCCCTAAAGATCATATCGAAATCACCACCCATAGCTAACAATAATTCATCAGCGGCTGTATTAATGTTTATTGCATGAGGCTCTATTTGATTAGGCTTAGTTTTTAAAGCAATTGGTAAGGCAGTAATCAGCGGCATTAACTGCTGAACCTCTATCAGGTTATAACCCATCACCTCAGCCAATTCACTGGGCTGAACAATTTGCGAATCGGCTATCATTCGCGGTGGTCTCATACTTTCATAAATTTCTTGCTCAGCACCGCTAGTTCCTATGGTTGAGGAATCCTTGTCTATCCAGTCTATAATGGTTTCAAGGCGGCTTTGATCTGGCGGAATTTCCTTAAGGCGTAAAATATTATTCCATACCGTGGCGTGACTGTTATTCTCACTATTTATAGCCGACATTAATTGCGTAGCATTGGTATATTTCACCAAACTATTCAGGTTAAACCGACTTTGCATATCCGATATACAGCCGTTAATCAGCCCTCCATCCACTGGCATTGCGGGAATCGCCTGCGACCAAAGCTCGTTATAATGATCAAAAGCTGATTCATCAGCGTCCTCATCCAAAAGTTGTTTTGCCCAACTTTCAGCACTCAACGCTAGGAAATATGCTTGGTTTTGATGCATGGTAAGCGTTGATTGCGCTACGCTAATTTGATGCCGGTAAAATATATTTCCCAAAATAAAGACGATACTGGTCATCAGAATTAATGCCGCAACCAGCGCAACACCGTATTGGCGCGATCTAGAGGTCATCATCAGGCATCCAACCCGATAAATAATCTGGATGTCTCGGTATTATTTTTTAAACGTATTGTGACACGAATCATTTTTGGAAATACCCCATTACCTTGCCTTGAAGCTGGGGGCCAGCTAGCCGTATAGCCTTTGGCATCATCAAGCTGCTCAAACAACACCTCCGACACCTCATCTAACACAACTAAAGTTACTCCGTCGCTGTATCTAGGGGATTCAGAGATGCCCCATGACTGTCTTATTAGCTGCCCAGAGCTACTAAGACTATAATAAATTCGTCTGATACCACTAGGGTTTGTGGCTATCATTGGCCCGCCACCCCGACTAAAACGAACACCAAATTGATCACTATCAGAAATATAAGCCGGCTCAGTACCACCCAGCCCGTCTTTAAAAGGGCGATTCCTTAGATGCATTATATCTCGATGAATAATTTGCCAGGCTCTTTGAATCTCAGCAGCCCCCGATTCTTTAGCGCGACTTCGCTCATCAGCATTGATTACAACTTCAATTGCCTGGAAAGACATCACTGAAATAATCGCCAACAATGAAAGTGCTATCAGCGTTTCTATCAGCGTAAAACCGCGCTGTGAAAATCGTCGATAATTGGTTACAGGAGGAGTTATTATTTTCAAATCTAATCCTGAATAATATACAGTGATAATGAACTTACTCTGCGATTACTACCCCTGAGGCTAACACTTGCCTCGTAGCGAAACATGTCTTTCCCCACCGCTGGCTCGATATCCAGTTCCCAGACCCAGTCCTGACCATTTTGTTTTTCTACGCCTTTTTTTACATCCCCCGACCTTCCTTTGTAACCTGACTTAACAACCCAATTTTCCGAGCGCCTATATTGATCTACAAGCACATTCCAAGCCACTTGAGAGCCAATCATTTTGGTATTCATAAACCCACGTTGATCGGCATACTGGTTAACCGTCGAGATTGCACCCCCCAGCACCAGCCCCAGAATAGCCAAGGCAACCACCACCTCAATAAGAGTAAAACCAGACTTTTTATTAGAGCATTTCATTTTTCTTATCCATGCGAATTCGCAAATTTTCAATGTCCCATGAATAATTATAGATTATCTTATAGTTTTCATAACGCAAAATGACATTTAACTTCGGCTCAATATAACCATCGGGCAAGAATGCAATAAACGGGGTGATTAACTTTTTTTCTTTCGACAACGAAAGTTCAGAATCATTATTCGAGGTTTCTGTTTCTGGTTGTTGCTGAAAAAACAACGGTTCGCTTTCAGCTGTATCATCAACCCAACTAATGGTAGCGCCCTCTCCAGGAACATAAGGCTCAGGAAATGAAACTTTTACCCATTTATTTCTATAGTAGATAGCTGCATTTAGCTGAGTTATTTTTTTAGTTTTCTTATTAACCTCACCTACAACACCAAAGGCAGCACCCTGCATGACCGCCATATCTGACATTTGATTTAACCAAATGGAAAACTGCTCTGCCTCACTACTATAACGTCTATTTAGGGTCTGATTGATCGACCCAACCGCCACAGTTGCAATCAATGCAAGTACAGCAATGACCACCATTATCTCAATCAGTGTATAACCGCGCTGATAGTCATGCTTGCTAGACAAAATAAGTTCCTAGAAATTTGTTGCTAGGCGCCTTAGGCTATTGGACATTCCAATTACCCCAATCTTTATTAGAACCCTCGCCACCGGAAGCACCATCTGCACCGTAGGTATAAACATCAACATCCTTGCCGCGAGAACCTGGACTTGCATAAAGGTAGGGAGTTTTCCATGGATCATTAGGGACCGCATCAAGATAGGGACCATTCCAATTCTCAGAACCCGCTGGCGCAGTAACAAGCGCCTCTAGGCCCTGCGACTGAGTTGGGTAACGAAAATTATCTAACCGGTAGAATTTTAGTGCATTTTCAACCACTCTAATATCCTGCGCCACTCGTGTTCGCTCGGCCTTTTCGACCTGATTGAAAACTCTTGGACCTACCATTGCGATCAATAACCCAATTACCGCAACAACTACCATCATTTCGATCAGAGTAAACCCTGCCTGTTTTCTTTTATTTGATAATTTCATTATTTTTCCTCTTATTTACCCTTCTTAATTCCTTAAACGATTCAACTAATCCCTAAACCATATTACCCATATCCATAATAGGCAACATCACAGCCGCAACCACTGATAAAATAATGCCACCCATAAAAATAATTAGAATTGGGTTAATTAGCTTTAAAAATACTTCCACTGCATTGGCCAAACGAAGCGAGTAGTACTCGGATACACGAATCAGCATCTTATCTAGCTCACTGGACGCCTCACCACTACCAACCATATGAATTAAAAAACCACTACCCACATTATTTTCTTCTAAGGCTTTTTGCAAACTGGTTCCCCGCCGCATACTTTCGGTAACCTGCTCCATCTTATCTCTTAAATACAGATTTCCCACCACCGAGGAAGAAATCTTTAAAGCTGCTAATGCAGGCACACCATTACCGAGAAGAACGCCAAGGCTTCTTGACCAATCTGCCACATTGGCCATGGTCGTCCAGCGACCAAGACCCGGGATATTGAGAATAAACTTATGCCACTGGGTTCTGCGGCCAGTATCCTTCAGTAACCATGAAATAGTGACACCTAAAAGTATCGCAAGCAAAAGCATCATCAGTCCATATTCCTGAACGAAATCACTGATCGCCATTATCACCTTAGTGATGGTTGGAAGCTCTCGGTTTGAACTGATAAAGATCGCTGTAATCTTGGGCACAACCCAGACCATCATCATAGACACTACTAACATGGACGCGCCCAGTAGGGTTGCTGGATAAACCATCGCTCTAGAGACCGTTTTGCGATTTTCTGCGCTGGTTTCAATATCTTCAGCCAAACGCATAAGTACTGTATGTAAGTGTCCACTTTCCTCGCCTACACCCACGCCGGCGATAACACTTTCTGGAATTCTGTAGGGCGAACGGCGCATAGCATCAGAGAAGCTGCGTCCTTCAATAATTTCTGAACGCCAACTTTCTACCATTCTTCGCTGACGATCTGTCTCGGCCTGCTCAATGGTCATGCGCATGGCGTCCTCAAGTGGGAGGCCAGACTGAATTAAAATAGCTTGCTGCTGAAGTACTAGAGAAAGATCAAAATCATTGACCTTGGTGCGTCCACCCGATTTAGACTTTGAGGAAGATTTCGAAACCTCTGTCAGTTTTGAAGCGAGCAGTTTCTTGTCTTTTAATTGACGACGGGCCTGCCGCTCAGAATCTGCAGTAACTACACCATCAACAAGCTTACCCTTGGC